>NZ_JAIQLH010000130.1 GCF_020037025.1 Streptomyces huiliensis
TGCCCGCGAAGCCGGGGGCGATGGCCTTGACGATCTCGACGATGGCGTCGGAGTCCTGGGTGTCCAGGCAGATCGGCCAGGCGTCGATGCCGGCGAAGCGCTTGAAGAGGGCCGCCTTGCCCTCCATGACGGGCAGCGCGGCCTTGGGGCCGATGTTGCCCAGGCCGAGGACGGCGGAGCCGTCGGTGACCACCGCGACGGAGTTGCGCTTGATGGTGAGGCGACGGGCGTCCTCGGGGTTCTCGGCGATGGCCATGCAGACGCGGGCGACGCCCGGCGTGTAGACCATGGAGAGGTCGTCGCGGTTGCGGATGGGGTGCTTGGACGCCATCTCGATCTTGCCGCCGAGGTGCATCAGGAAGGTCCGGTCGGAGACCTTGCCGACGCTGACGCCCTCGATGCCGCGCAGCTTCTGCACGATCTCGTCGGCGTGGGCGGTGGACGTCGCGGCGACGGTGACGTCGATCCGCAGCTTCTCGTGGCCCGAGGCGGTGACGTCCAGGCCGGTCACCGATCCGCCGGAGGACTCCACGGCCGTGGTGAGCTGGCTGACCGCGGTACCGCCGGCGGGCACCTCCAGTCGGACCGTCATCGAGTACGAGACGCTAGGCGCCGTTGCCATGGCCGCTTTCCCCTGCTTTCGCTGATTGCGTTGTTCCGCGCGCCCGGGGCGTGCGGTCCGGCCGGGAGGCCGTCCCGCGCCGGGCGACATCCGATCGTCGCACCTACCGGCCGGTAGACGGTAACCAGCACCGGCTTTCCGGAAGGTGGGTTTCACCATATGAGAGCGCTCGGGCCCCGCCCATCAGGGCGGATCCCCGTCTCCCCATCATGCGCCGCGCCTGTTAAACCGCAGGCAAAGCCCGCACGGACGCGACCGCACACGACTGAACACGACCGAAGACGAACGGGCGGTTCCCTCCGGAGTCTTCGGAGGGAACCGCCCGTTCGCGGAAGGTTCAGCGGCACCGACCCGCCATGCTCGCCTCGCGGCAAGTGGTCGCTCGAAGCGACTAAGGTTGGGCCCGGGGGCTTGGATCGAGCCGGTGCCGTATTCAGGCTAACAAACGCCTCCCGGAAGTCATTCCCGGTACCGGGAGTTCCGGCGGAACGGGCCGGACGACCATCCGGCCGGCCTACGTTCACATCCGGCCCCCGGGCCCCGCCCGTCCCTCCGGACTCAGTCCCGCAGCAGGTCCGGCACCCCGTCCGCGTCCGGCTCGTCGCGCTTCCCCGCCAGCACCGTCAGCCGCTGCGTGGCGCGGGTCAGGGCCACGTACAGCACGCGCAGCCCGGCCGGGGACTCGTCGGCGATCTCGGCCGGCGTGACGACGACCGTCGCGTCGTACTCCAGGCCCTTGGCCTCCAGGCTGCCCAGCGCCACCACCCGGTCGCCCAGACCGGCCAGCCACGCCCGCGCCTCCGCCCGCCGGCCCATGGGCACGACGACGCCGACCGTCCCGTCCACGTCGGCCAGCAGGTGCTCGGCCTCGGCGCGGACGGACGCGGCGAGGTCGGGTCCCGCGACCGCGAAGCGCGGCTCGACGCCCGTGGAGCGGACGGCGGACGGGGACTCCATCCCCGGCATGGCCAGCGCCAGCACCTTCGACGCCAGGTCGGCGATCTCGGCCGGGTTGCGGTAGTTCACGGTGAGCCGGAAGCGGCGGCGGGGGCGGGTGCCCAGCGCCTCGTCCCGGGCCGCGGCGGCCTCGTCCGGGTCGGACCAGGACGACTGGGCCGCGTCGCCGACGATCGTCCAGGTGGCGTGGCGGCCCCGGCGGCCGACCATCCGCCACTGCATCGGCGTCAGGTCCTGCGCCTCGTCCACGATCACGTGCGCGTAGTCGCGGCGCTCCTGCGCCAGCCGCTCCGCCCGTTCACGGCGGGTCTCCGTGCGCTCGGGCATCAGCTCCTCCAGGCCGGTGAGCTGGTCGAGCGGGTCGTACTCGCGGGGCTTGCGGGGCCGGGCCGGGGCGCCGAGCAACGTCTCCAGCTCGTCCAGCAGCGCCACGTCATGCACCGACAGCGGGCCCTTGCCGTCCGCGTCCAGCCGGCCCAGTGAGCGGGCCAGCTGCCGCGTCTCGCGCGGGTTGAGCACCCGGCGGGCCCAGCGCGAGAGCCGCCGCTCGTCGGCGAGCAGCGCCAGGACCTGACGGGGCGCCAGCTCCGGCCACCAGGCGGCCAGGAAGGCGAGGAAGTCGTCCTCGGTGGTGATGTCCTCGTCGAACGCCGCGCGGGCCTCCGCGGCCATCTCCGGGTCGGTGTAGCGCTTGGGGCCGCCGGCGCGGGACCACAGGGCGTCGAGCAGCAGCCGGCGCGCGCGGGGCCGCAGCAGGTTGACGGGGGCCGTGCCGCCGAGCGCGGTCTGCCGGATGCGGTCCAGATCCTCGGCGCCCAGCTCGACGCGGGCGCCGAAGGCGACGACGCGCAGCCGGTCGGGGACGGCACCGTGCCGGGGGACGTCCAGGGCGCCGCGCACGGCCTTGCGGAGCACCTTGAGCATGCGCGACGAGCCCTTGATCCGGGCCACGGCCGGCTCGTCGTACGTGTCGGCCTCCGCGCCGTCGACCAGCGAGCCGAGCGCGCGGATGGCGACCTGGCCCTCCTCGCCCAGCGACGGCAGCACGCCCTCGGTGTAGGCGACGAGCAGCGGCGTCGGCGAGACGATCAGGATGCCGCCCGCGTAGCGTCTGCGGTCCTGGTAGAGCAGGTAGGCGGCGCGGTGCAGGGCCACCGCGGTCTTGCCGGTGCCCGGGCCGCCCTCGACCTCGGTCACCGAGGCGGCGGGGGCGCGGATCACCAGGTCCTGCTCGGCCTGGATCGAAGAAACGATGTCCCTCATGGAGTGGCTGCGGGCCTGGCCGAGCGCGGCCATCAGGGCGCCGTCGCCGACCACCGGCAGCGCGGCGCCGTCCAGGGTCGCCCGCAGCTCCGGGCGGAGCAGGTCGTCCTCGACGCCGAGGACCCGGCGGCCCTTGGAGCGGATCACCCGGCGGCGCACCACGCGGCCGGGCGCCACCGGCGTCGACCGGTAGAAGGGCGCGGCGGCGGGCGCCCGCCAGTCGATGACGAGCGGCGAGTAGTCGGAGTCCAGGACGCCGATGCGGCCGATGTGCAGCGTCTCGGCGATCTCGGCCCGGTCGTCGCGGACGGCGTCGTCGGCGGGCTCGACCGAGGTGTACGCGCCGTCGGGGCCCTTCTTGCCGTCCTTGCCGCGCAGCAGGTCGATGCGGCCGAACAGGAAGTCCTCGAACTCGCTGTTCAGCCGGTTGAGGTGGACCCCGGCGCGGAACACCTGGGCGTCCCGCTCGGCGAGCGCCCCCGGCGTCCCCACCTGGCCGCGCTTGGCGGCGTCGTCCATGAGGAACTCCGCCTCGTGGATCTTCTCCTCGAGGCGCCGGTACACCCGGTCCAGATGGTGCTGCTCGGCACCGATCTCACGGTCGCGGATCCCGTCCGGATGCGTGGTCGTCCCCCCACCGTTCCCGGCGTTCCCAGCGATCTTGAGATCCGTCGCCACCTGCGCGCTTGTGGCGTTCTGCGCGGCCACCCAGGCCCCCTTCTGTGTGCGTAGGGCAGCCTTCAACCGTACGCGAACAGGGGTACCTAGCGCACCTGTCAGGACATGAGAGGTTTGGCACGGTCGGTCATGGCTTGGCGGGGTGCGGCGCCGGCCGAACGTCCGTCCCACCCGGTCCCGTTGCCGGGGACTCGCCGGTCCCGCTCAGCGCCCGGCGGCGGTGCCGGGCCACGCGCTCGCGGTTGCCGCACACTTCGCTGGAGCACCAGCGGCGCCGGCGGCCCCGGGAGGTGTCCAGGTAGAGCAGGGTGCAACTCTCGCCCTCGCACTGGCGCAGCAGGCCGCGCACGGCCGGATCGGTGAGCAGTTCGACGGCGTCCCGGGCCACCACGGACACCAGCGCCGCGCAGTCCGGCGGGGCGGCGACGGCGCGGACGAGGCCGCCGTCGGCGTCCCGGACGGCCCGCGGGGCGGGCGGGTGCTCGGCGGCGAGCGCGTTGACCTGCGCGAGGTCCGCCTCGGCGGCGCGCTCAGGACCGTCCGCGGCCTCCGCGCGGACGACGCGGTGCAGCAGGTGGCGCAGGGCGTGGAAGCGCCCGAGCCAGCCCGCGTCGACGGCCTCCAGCGGGGTGCCGGGCGGAACGACCCGGGCGCCCAGCAGCCAGGCGCGCAGCCGCTCCGGCGTGCCGAGCCGCTCCCCGGGGCCCTCGCCGGGGCGTCCCGTCCCGGTGGCCACCAGGTCCAGGCAGAGCCGCCCGGAGTCGAACCGCAGGTCGTGGGAGGCCGCCGCCATCTGCCTGTCACCTTTTCCCTGGGGAGCCCTGTGCGGCACCGCGCCGTGGCGGCGCCGCACCGTGCGGAGATGCGCCACCCCACAGGGTGCCCGGCCGGACGCCCGGCCGGAAGCCCTCCGCCGTGTGCCCCCGTCGGCCGCGCTCCGTCAGCCGCGCAGGAAACCGTCGCCGTGGACGGCGATGTGGGCCTCCAACGCGTTGAGGGCGTCCTGGGTGGCCTGCCCACTGCCCTTGCCGCGCTGCTCGGCGTAGTAGGCGGCGCCGAGCTTCTTCAGGAGGTCGCCGCCCGCCCGCTGGGCCTGCACCTCGTCGACCTTCTGCTTGCCTTGCTGCAACGCCTGCTGGGCCTGTTCCTTGGCCCGGTCGAGGAATCCCGCCATTGTCGGCCTCCGTGGCACGAGTGGAGCACGCTTCGGTTGGAGCACGCTTCGGTCCGGCGGCTCCGGCCGGACGGTACGGCTCCGGACCGGATCACCGGATCGATTGTCGGCCGCCGCACCGGCGAGCGGCAACCGCCGACGATCATCCGCCGGAGCGCGCCGCCGTCGTCGCGCCGCCGCCGCCTGTCTACGCGCCCATTTGCGCCTTGATGTGGCCGACCACCGCGTCGAACTCCTTCGTCGGCGAGAAGTCGACGTACTCGCAGTCCTCCAGGGCCTCCGGAGCGTGCCCGGGCGCCCAGTAGAAGGCCTGTCCGGCCTCGTAGACCTCGTCCCCGTCCGCCGTCCGCATCTTCAGGCGCCCCTTGAGCAGGTAGCCCCAGTGCGGGCACTGGCAGAGGCCGTCCGGCAGCCCCGTGAGGGCGGGCGCCATGTCCGCGCCCTGGGGAAGCCGTACGAACGCGACGGACAGGTCTCCGCCGATCTCCCGCGTGCGCAGTTCCACACCGCCGCCCTCGATGGCGACGGGAGTCTCGTTCCGCGTCGTCGCCGTCATGACCACTCCTTGTCCGGTCCGGTCCAGTCCAGTCCGCTCCTTGTCCGATCCGCTCCTCGTCCGGTCCGCCGGGAGTCTGGGAACCGGGGAAACAACGTCCTCTTCCAGCCTGGACCCGTGGGCGGCGGCGTGCGAGCAAGGCGGACGCCGTGGGCCGGCCGGACGGTGGGCGTAGGGGAACCGACCACCCTGCGAACGCCCCGGGCCCGACCGCCCGGCGAACGCCATGGACCCGCCCCGTCGGCCCGGCGCGTCACGGACCGTGCGCCGTGCGCCGCAAGCGCCGTTACGGCCTCACCGGCTCAGGGCACCGACCGGCCCGGCCGCGGTTCCGCCCATCAGCGCGGCGTCCTCCGCCGGGAGCCAGGCGCCGGGCGGGCGGTCCAGCCAGCGCTCCTCCGGCGGGCCCGAGGCGGCGGCGAGGAGGGCGTCCAGGCCGGGGTGGCGGAGGCCCTTGCGCCACACCATCGACACCGGCGAGAGCGGCACCGGGTCGACGAGCGGACGCAGCGCCATCCCGGGCACCTTCAGGAACTCGGTGCCCGCCAGCACCGACCACCCCCGCTTGCGCACGATGCGCACGAACTCCTCGTCCCCCTCCAGTTCGGGGAAGGGCTCGGCCATCGCGATGCCCCGGCCCTCGAAGAGGCGGCGGGCGAGGTCGGTCCACTCGGCGGTGGCCGGATTGCCGGCGGCGGCGTACAGGGTCTCGCCGCGCAGCGCCTCCAGGGGTACGGCCGCGAGCTCCGCCAGCCGGTGGTCCGCGGGCAGCAGCACGGCCATCCGCTCGTACCGGACGGGCCGGTGCTCCAGCGCCGCCCTGACCTCCGCCGGCAGCCCCGCCACCCGGCCGAAGGCGACGTCCAGCCGGCCCGCCAGGATCGCGGCGGCGGCGCCGGTGAGGCCGCTGTGGTGGCGGGCGACCAGCTCCACCCGGGGCGCCGCCGCGCGGGCCCGGACCACGATCCGGTGGGCGGTGCTGGCCGGGGACACGACGTCCACGAGCAGCGGGCGCTCCTCGCGCGCCCAGGCCGCCGCCAGTTCGTCCTGCGCGGCGAGCACGCGCCGGGCGTACGGAAGCAGCCGCGCGCCCTCCGCGGTGAGCGTCACCGCCCGTGTCGTCCGGCTGAACAGCTGGGCGCCGAGCCGCTGTTCGAGCCGGCGGATGTCCCGGCTGAGCGCCTGCTGCGCGAGGTGGAGCCGAGCCGCGGCCCGGGTGAAGTGGAGCTCGTCGGCCACGGCGGTGAAGGCCCGCAGCAGGCGCGGCTCGATGTCGTGCGGCATGCGGCGCAGTCAACAACAGAAGTGCGTGAATGGCCACCGATCAGGTGTTGGACCGGACCGGGCGGCCGGCGCGAGGCTGGTCGCATGAGCTCCCACCTCCCCTTCCTCGCCGTCCCACCGCGCCACGACGACGCGCCCGCGCCGCGCCGCGTACGGACCTCCGCGCTCAGCCGGCTCCGCCCGGCCGCGCGCCGCTCCGGC
>NZ_JAIQLH010000131.1 GCF_020037025.1 Streptomyces huiliensis
GCACGCGCCGCCCCGGGCGGCGGACTCCGCGGCCAGGGCCACGATGGCGCGGACGGTCCGCAGCCGGTCCGGCTCGACGGGCCGCGGCGGGAGGCCGAGGGCCCGCTCCACCCGGGACAGAACCTCCAGTTGGGCCAGCGTGTCGTAGACCGCGTCCGGCAGTTCGTCCAGGGGGCGGTCGCGGGGCCACTCGGCCGCCGGCGTGCCGAGGACGGCCCCGACCGTCGCGCGGACGACGCGCTCGGCGGCGCGCGGGTCGAGGACGCGCGGGTCGAGGGCGCGCAGGTCACGAGACATGGGGCCTCCCGCGCTCTGCGGGTGGCGCGGTGGGTTCGCCGGGCCGGACCGGGCCACCGGATTCCGGTGCCGGGACCGCGCCGGCCGTCCCGGATCGCGGCCGGTTCCGTGCGGGTGTGGGCGTCGACAGCGTCAAGGGAGCCCCCTCAATCCGGTTCGCCCTCGGATCGTAGGGGGATTTCACCGCCGCGGGTGAGGGGCCGGGGGAAACGAGAACCCGAACGTGGCATCCGTAAGCCAATACGATGACGGGTTTCCGCGGGAAACGCGGCGCCATTCGACCGGAATACCGGCCCGTCCCCCGCGATAAAAAACACCGGAATTTCGTGGGATCAACCGCCGATCGCGCACCGGCCGACGGCGGCCCGCGTCGCGGCGGTACGGGGCCGCCGCGCGGCCCGGGGACGCGTGGCGGCTCATGGCCGGCGACCGGGCGTGCGGTGCGGCACCCGCGGCGGCCGCGTGCGCCGTCCGGGGCGGGCGGTGGACGTCACCGTCGGACGGCCTCCGGGGCGCGTGCGGTGATCCAGGGCGCGGAAGGTGCCGGCCGGGTGGTCCGCTCGCGGGCTCTGCCGGCCAGGGAATGTCCCGTGACTCCGCTTGCTCGGCAGCGTCGTTCGGTAGCGCCGGAAATCGCGGTGATTCCTGCGCCGGCGGCCGTGATGCGGGTCGCCTTTTTCGGGGCGTCGGCGATTTCGCGCGAGGAAAGCGCCCGGCGCGTCCTGGCGGAGAGACCGCCATCCGAACGCGTCCCCGCCCGTACGCGGGAGCGCGGACGGTCAGGCCGGGACGCGCACCGGCTCGACGCCGCCCCCGGCACCGACGCCCCGGCCGATCCCGCCCGTCCCGCCGGCCAGGACCGTGCGCCCGCGCCCGCCGCCCCGCCGTTCGGCGTGCGGCCGGAGCCGCAGGATGCGGGAGACGCCGAACGCCTGGACGACGAAGACCGAGCAGAAGGCGATCCGGTAGTCGTCACCGGTGGCGTCGAGGAGCATCCCGACCGCCAGGAGCGTCGCCATCGAGGCGATGAAACCGCCCATGTTGACGATGCCGGAGGCGGTGCCCTGCCGCTCCGGCGGGTTCGCGGGGCGCGCGAAGTCGAAGCCGACCACCGACGCGGGACCGCACGCGCCGAGTACCAGGCACAGCGCCGCCAGCAGCCACACCGGCGCGTGCGCCCCCGGCCAGCCGAGCACCGCCGCGAAGGCCAGCGCGGTCGCGCCCACCGTGCCGAGCGCCAGCGCCGTACGGGCGGCGGGACGGCGGGAGATCAGCTGCCCGTACACCGGTCCGACCGACATGGCGGAGACCACGGACAGGGTGAGCAGGCCGCCGGCCGCCTCCCGGGACAGCCCCTGCCCCTGGACGAGGAAGGGCAGCCCCCACAGCAGCATGAACACCGTCGCCGGGAACTGGGCCGTGAAGTGCACCCACATGCCCAGCCGGGTCCCCGGCTCCCGCCACGCCGCGACGATCTGCCGCCGGACGTACGCCGCACCGGCCGCCGGCGCGGGCGGCGGCGTGTGGCCCTCGGGGTGGTCCCTGAGGAAGAGGAGCGTCAACAGGAGGACGACGGCGCCGGCCGCCGCGCTGCCCGCGAAGGTCGCGGTCCAGCCGAGACCGTGCAGCGCCCGGGGGATGACGAGGGTGGAGACCAGGTTGCCCACCGTGCCGAACAGGGCCGCCACCTGCGAGATGACCGGCGCCCGGTCGGCGGGGAACCAGCGCGCGCCGAGCCGCAGCACGCTGATGAACGTCATGGCGTCGCCGCAGCCGAGCAGCGCCCGCGACGCCAGCGCCGTCCCGTACGTCGGACTCAGCGCGAAGCCGAGCTGGCCCGCGGTGAACAGCGCCGCGCCGATGGCGAGGACCCGCTTGGTGCCGAGCCGGTCGACCATCAGCCCGACGGGGATCTGCATGGCCGCGTAGATCAGCAGCTGGAGGATCGAGAACGTCGACAGCGCCGACGCGTTGATGTGGAAGCGGTCCGCGGCGTCGAGCCCCGCGACCCCGAGGCTGGTCCGGAAGACGATCGCGACGAGGTACACGCACACTCCGACGCCCCACACGAGCATGGCCCGCCGGCCGCCCGTCGTTTCAGTCCCTGGTCCGGGCAGAGTGGGGTCGGGCAGGGCAGGGCTGGGCAGGGTGGGGGCGGAGGGCATTCATACAGCTTAAGTTCATCAATAAACGTATAAGTCCGTTTTGGGTGGTGAGTTCGCTCACCCGACCCCTTCTTCTTGTTCCTCGCGTCCCTCCCTGGGCTCGTCGATGAGCAGGCGAATGCCGTCGATCAGCGCCTGCGCCTGCCAGTCGGGCCAGTCCGCGATCCGGTACGCGAGATGCCGGGTCAGCGTGTCGCGGAGCTTGACGACCGTGGCGTGCCCCTCGGGCGTCAAGGCGAGCAGGGTGGCCCGGCGGTCGCGGGGGTCGGGGCTGCGCTCGAGCAGACCCGCGCTCTCGAGCCGGTCGGCGTAACGGCTCGCGCCGGACCGGTCGATGCCGACCTCGTCGGCGAGCCGCGCCGCTGACTGCGGTCCGAGCCGGGCCAGGCCGCTGAGCACCGGATAGGTCTGACGGTCGACCCCTGTCGGTGCGGAGTCGAGGACCGCGTCGTAGAGCGCGCTCCGGTTGCGTCGCAGCAGCAGTTGTCCCAGCGCTTGTTCCAGGTCCCGCGCCAACCCCGTATCAGCCATCCGGCCATGATACGTGCGACTCGCACGGAATCGAGGCTAGGGTGTTGCGTGCAAGTCGCACGCGCTTCTCTTGGGAGGTCTCATGGTCACAGGTCATGTGCCGGCCCGGCGGATCACCGGCCGGCCGGACAGCGCGCTCATCGGGCCGGTGCTGGTTCTGGCCACACTGGTCTCCAGCGTCATCAGCTCGTTCGGCGCTCCGCTGATCCCCACCGTCGCCCGCGATTTCCACGTGTCGCTGAGTACGGCACAGTGGTCGCTGACCGTGGCACTGCTGGTCGGCGCGGCGAGCGCCCCGGTCCTCGGCCGGCTCGGCGACGGCCCGCGACGGCGCGGGACGCTGCTCGGCGGCCTGGCCGTGGTCACGGCGGGCGGAGTCGTGGCCGCGCTGGCGGGCGGCCTCGGGTTGCTGCTCGTCGGCCGCGGACTGCAGGGCGTCGGGCTCGGGCTGGCGCCCCTGGCGATGGCCACCGCCCGCGAAGAACTGCCGCAGGCCAAGGTCGCGCCGATGATCGCGCTGTTGTCGGTGTCGGCGGGGGCCGGCCTCGGCGCCGGCTACCCGATCAGCGGGCTGCTCGCCGAAGCGTGGGGACTGGCGGGCGCGTACTGGTTCGGCACGATCGTGTCCGGCCTCGCGTTGCTCTGCGTCGCCGTGGTCATACCGTCGAGCGCGGGGCGCGGCACCCCCCGCCGGCTCGACTGGACCGGCGCCGTACTGCTCGCCCTGGCGCTGGTCAGCGCACTCGTGGCGGTGGCGGAGGGGACACAGTGGGGCTGGGGCTCACCGGCGATCGTCAGCCTGCTGGCCGTCGGCGTCGTGCTCTTCGCCGTGTGGACCGTGCAGCAGTTGCGCGCCGGGCACCCGCTGGTCCAACTCCGCCTGCTGCGCCACCCCTCCGTGCTGTCCGCCGACGTCTGCGCCATGGTGCTCGGCGTCGCGATGTACATGGTGCTTTCGGGGGTGACGGAGTTCGTGCAATCCCCGCGCTCGGGCGGTTTCGGGTTTTCGGCGTCGGCAGTCGTGGCCGGCCTCGTCCTGATCCCCCTGTCCTTCTTGATGCTCGTCAGCTCCCGCATCCTGCCGGCCCTGGTGACACGCGTGGGGATCCGGGCGGTGCTGACGCTGGGCTGCCTCGTGGCCGCGCTGGGCTGCGGATTCTTCGCGGTCTTCCACGGCGCCCTGTGGCAGGCCTTCGTGATGTCGGGCGTCCTGGGCGTGGGGCTGGGCACCACCTTCGCGGCGATTCCCGGCTTGATCGTGCAGTCGATCCCCGCCCGGGAGACGGGCAGTGCCATGGGCTTCTACCAAGTGGTCCGCTTCACGGGCTTCTCCCTGGGCAGCGCGCTCACCGCCACCATCCTGGCCGCGCACGCCGGCGGCAACGGGGAGCCGGGGGTGGGCGGTTACACCATGGTGCTGTGGTGCTCCGCCGGCTTCTGCGTCCTCGCCGCGGCCCTCGCCTGGTTCCTGCCCGCCCGGTCCACCCGGCTCGCCCCCGAGGAGCGCCTGCCCGCCGACGAGGTCCGGCTGGTGGAACAGACCGACGGCGACGACATTTTGTCGTAGGCGGGCCTCCTGACGCCCCTGCCGGAATCAGCCCGACGCCCCCGCCGGAATCAGAACGAGACACGAAAGATCGGGTAACACCGTCAGGACCACGAGATAATGGCCGTGCCTTCGACGGACGAAAGGGGACTTATGGCCAGCGGTGAGGCAGCTCGCGGTGAAACAGTCCCGCCTCGGCTGCACGACCTGGGCGAGCGGCTCTGCAGTCTGATCACCGCCCTCTATCCCGACGAGCGCAAACGCCCTGGGTACGCCCGGCTGGCCACCATGATCCGGGAATCGACAGGCGGCACGATCTCGGCCACCTACCTGTGGGAACTCGCGACCGGACGCAAGCGGAACGTCACGCTTGAGCAACTGAGCGTCCTGGCGGAGTTCTTCGGAGTCCCGCTGGAGTACTTCATCAACGACGAGGTCTCACGCCGCGTCAACGCCCAGCTGGCGCTCGCCGCCGCGTTGCGCGACACCAAGGTGCGCAACCTCGCGCTCCGCGCCGAGGGTCTGTCGTCCGCCAGCCTGGACGCCCTCCTCATCATCGTCAACGAAGCCCGCAGGGTGGAGAATCTGGGCCAGGTGCGGGGGGAGGAGCCCGACGCGGCCACGCCCTGAACCGCGGCGGCCCGGTCGCCGGTCCCCGCGGCCGGTACCCGCCGCGTGACCTCCGTCGGGAGGCCACGCGACGCCGCCTTCACGGCCGCCTCACCGCAGCGGGGCTCCTTCCGCAGACCAGAGCTGAGCGGCCGCCGCCGGCGAGCCCTGGCGGAGGACGTTGTCCAACTGGATCTGGCGGGCGATGAACTCACCGTTGCTGCGTGTGGCCCCGATGAGCAAGGGCCTCACGACCCTGCCCTCGGGCAGGCCCGCGTAGTACAGGCCGGGCAGCGCGCCGACACCCTTGCGGTGCACCGGAGTTCCCTGCTCGTCCAGGGCCGCGCCGGGCAGGATCCCGTAGTCCGGGACGAATCCCGTCGCCCAGATGACCGTCGTGATGTCGTTGGCCTTGAGGTCCAGGGTCTCCCCGTAGCCGGAGAGCAGCGAGATGTCGACGATGGTGGGTGACGTCCGGTCGGGGACCTCCAGCCCGCGCTTCTCGATGGCCGCGTCGATGGCGTCCAGCAGCTCGAGCTCCGCACGGGCCGCGGCCTCCGCTATCGAGCGGACGTTGTCCTCCAGCGCCAGAACCGTGCCCTCCGCGGCGCGTACCGAGCCGACGAGGGTGACGCCCTGCTTGGCCAGGATGGACAGGTTCAGGTCCCGTCCGCCGTCTCTCCCGCTGAGTACCGACGCGCCGGGCAGCGAGGGGGACAGGTCGCGCCCCACGGGCGCGGACTCGAAGTTGCCTTCGATCGACATGAAACGCAGCCAGTCGAGCACGCAGGCGCCGCGGTAGAAACGGGGCGCGGTCTTGTGACGGCCGACCGCGAGGTAGACCTCCCGGCCGGATTCCCGCACATCTTCGGCGATCTGCTGCCCGCTGCTGCCGGCACCCACGACGAGAACCGCACCGTCGGGCAAGGACTGCGGGTTGCGGTAATGCGAACTGTGCAGCTGCGTGATCGACGGATCGACATCCGAGGCCACGTCAGGAACGCGCGGAGAGGCGTATCCGCCCAGGGCCGCGACGAGGTTGCGGCACTCGATGACCTCACCGTCGTCGGCGAGGTGGACCCGGAACCGCGCATCGCGGCAAGACGGGTCGTCGATCGCCGACTCGACGGCCCGGACGGCAGTCCGTTCGCGGACCTGGATGCCCATTCCGGACACGTAGCGCCTCAGGCGTTCCGCCACCTCACGGGCCGGCATGAAGCCTTCGGGGTCGTCGCCGTCGTACGGCCAGCCCGGGAAATCGACCATGCGGTTCGGCGTGTTGACGTACAGGCTGTCCCAGCGCTCATGTGCCCACGCCTGGCCGACCTCCCCTCGTTCCAGCACCAGGGACTCGTATCCGAGTCGGGAAAGCGCCCCTGCGACGCCGCACCCCTGCTGGCCGCCACCGACTATCACTGTTTCTACGAACATGCGGGATTCCATTTCCTGACGCGGTGGACTTACGCTGCGGGTTCGTGGTCGCGAGAGTGGTCGGAGGCCAGCAGTTCGGCGGCCTCGAGACCGGACAGGACGGCCGCACAGGCGTGGTACGCGGGCGGCCCGACGGTGTTTCCGACGTGGTATATGCCGGTTTCCGCGTCGTGGATCGCGGGGCGGCCGACTACGGCTGAGCGTGTGCTGCGCGACGAGCCTGGCCGTGGTCTCCCTGCTGGTCCTCGACTCCCTGGCGCCGCCGCACCGGGAACACGCCGTGACGGGCCACGGCTCGCCGACTCCCTCCGCCGCCTACTGGCTCGTCCTGGTTCTCGTCCATCTCACCGCGGACGTCTCCTGCACCTCCCTGTGCCTTCAGTACAGCCGACGCGCGGCCGATCCCGTCCTGAAGGCGAGCCTGCGGATGTTCGGCATCGGCACCGCACTCTCCGGCGTGTTCTGGTTCTGCCAGCTCAACGACCTCTTGCTGCACACCGGTCGGCTGCTGCCGTGCCTCCCGTACGTGATGGACCTGCACGGGCTGCTCCGGGCGATCGCCCTCCTGGCACCCTCGCTGTGGGCCGTGCAGGAGGCCGTCGCGGAGATCTGCACCATCTGGTACCTGTGGCCGCTGTGGCACGACCTGGTGCAGGCCGTGCCGAGCGTCGCGTTCCTCAGACGCCGCCACCGGCTGCTCGAGATCGTGTGGCCGCAGGCGTCCTGGCGGCTGCTTGCCTACCGCAAGATCATCGAGACTCGGGACGCCATTCTCGTCCTCAACGACTATGTGTCGGCAGGTACTTGGGCCCGCGCCCGCCGCCATGTGGCCGCCGTGGGGGTCGCCCACGCCAAAGCCGACGCGACGGTGCTCGCGTGCGTGATGTCGGGAGCACGCAGCGCCAAGCTCGCCGGCCTGCCCCACCAGCGGTCCGCCGACGGCCTCGTCCACTTCGACAAAGGCGACCTCGACAGCGAGAAGGCGTTCCTCCTCGACGTGGCGCGGGCTTACGCCTCGGCGCCGGCCCGGAACTTCGCGATCCATCCGGACACTTCCGGCGGGAAGTGAAGCGGGCCGGCCGGCCGCGGGGAGCGGTGACCGCCGCCGGCGACCGGCGTCTCACGGGCCGGAGGACGCCCGCCGGGCCGTCCTCCGCCGGCCGCCTCCGAGGGCGGCGCACAGGACCGCGACGGCGAGGGCCAGGGCGGCCAGGACGAGGCTGGTGCCGTCGAAAGCGTCGGCGAAGTCGGAGGTGGTGACGGCGTCGCCGGCATCCTGGGGGTTGGCGCCGAGCAGGGCTCGGTACAGCGCGCCGACGGCGGCGACGCCGAGTGCCATGCCGGCCTGGGTGACGGTGTTCAGCACCCCGGAGCCGGCGCCCGCGTCGTCCGGGTGGACACGGGAGAGCACGGTGTCGACGAGAGGCGCCACCACGAGGCCCTGGCCGAAGCCGGAGACGCCCATGACGGCGGCGAGCAGGAGGGCCTGTGACGTCGTTCCCGCGCCCGTGACGGCGGGTACGGTGCACAGTGCGGCCGCCATGAGGGTTCCCCCGGCGACCGAGACGCGGATGCCGAACCGTGCCGCCAGCCGGCGGCAGGCGGCGGACGCGATGATGAAGCCCACGCCGAGCGGCACGAAGACCAGGCTGGCGTTCATGGGCGACAGCCGGATGCCGGACTGCAGGTGGTAGGTCAGCACCAGGAAGAGCCCCGCGTTGCCCGCGAAGAACGTCAGGACGGTGGCCATGCTGACGGGGAAGCCCCGGGCGTGGAGCAGCCGGCCGGGCAGCAGCGGGTCGCTGCCGCGGTCCTCCAGCCGGCGCTCCCAGCGCATGAACGCCACCGCCCCCGTGCCGCCCAGCGCGAAGCACACGTAGGTCCACCACGGCCAGCCCTGCTCCGGGCCGACCGTCAACGGCACCAGGACCAGCGGGAGCAGCACGGCGGTGGCCGCCACTCCGACGAAGTCCAGCCGGGGGACGGCGGTGCTCCGGCTCTCCGTGACGGCCGGGACGGCCGCGCCGAGGATGACGATGCCGATGGGCACGTTGATGAGGAAGATCATGCGCCAGCCGAGCCCCGCGACGTCCAGGTCGAGGAGGAAGCCGCCCCCGGCCAGCCCGGCGATGACGCCCGCGCCGATGGCGGCCCCGTAGGCGCCCACCGCCCGGGCGCGGTCCGGCCCTTCCGTGAAGACCGCCCGGATGATGGAGAGGACCTGCGGGGTCATCAGCGCCGCCGACAGTCCCTGGAGGACGCGGGCGGCGATGAGCGTGTCGGCCGACGGGGCGAGGGCGCACAGGAGGGATGTGGCGGTGAACGCCGCGACACCGTACTGGAACACCTTCTTCCGCCCCACTCGGTCGCCGAGCCGGCCACCCGTCACCATCCCGGCCGCGTAGGCGATGACGTACCCGTCGATGACGAACTGGAGCCGGCCGAAACCGGCGTGGAGATCGGACTGGATCTCGGGGGCCGCCACGTTCACGATGAACATGTCGATCTGACTCATGAACATCGCGAGCAGCACCACCGCGAGCCCCGCCCAGTCGCGGGCCGTCGCCCCCGCCGGGGCGGCGCCCCGGGCCGCTCCGGCCCGGTCCTTCGAATGGTCTTCCCTTGCTAATGCACTCATGGCCACCACTGAACGACGATGATTGAGGAGGGACCGGAACCGCCCCCGCGCCGCGCCCGCCCTGGAGGTGTCGGCGTACGATACAGGGACTCAAGCCCCTTGTTTAGCACTTAATTCATATCTAAATGTAGCATGCCGTGAGGGGACCCCATGGAGACATCGCACCGTCAACTCCCTGACCAGGAAGCGGAGATTCTCCGGGACCCGGTGGACGCCATCGCCGCGGCCTGGCGGCGGGAACGGCCGGAGACGCCCGTGGCGTCCATCGGCGTGGTCACCCGGGTCTGGCAGCTCGCCAAGCACTTCGGCGACGACCGCCGCCGCGTCCTGGCCGAGGCGGGCGTCGATCCGGCCACCCTCGACCTGCTCAGCGTGCTCCGGCGCAGCGGATCGCCCTACACCCTGACGACCCGGCAGATCGCCGAGCAGTCACTGGTGACCGCGGGAGCGATAAGCCAGCGCCTGAACCGCGCCGAACGGGACAAGCTGGTCACCCGGCGGTCGGCGCCCGGGCGCTCCCGGGCCGTCCTGGTGGAGCTCACCCCCGCCGGCCACGATCTCCTGGAGCGCACCGTCGACCGCGTCCTGTCCCGGGAGGCCGAACTGCTCGACGGGCTCACGGCCCAGCAGCGGGACACCCTGACCGGGCTCCTGCGCGTCCTCCTCGACGACGTGCAGCGGAAGCTGGACGTCCGCGAGGTGACGCACGTGGGGCACCCGTAGCGGACCCCCGGGCGGGGTGCGGCGGCGCCCGGGGGCGCCGCGTCAGTAGCCGTACGCGCTGGGGGCGTTCTGGCCGCCGTCGACGGGAATGTTGGCGCCGTTGACCGCGCGCGCCTGGCCGGACAGCAGGAAGGCGATCACCGAGGCCACGTCCTCGGGCGCGATCAGCTCGCCGGCCGGGAACTCCCGCTCGAAGGCCCGGTACGCTTCCGGGTCCTCCTCCCGGAGGCGGGCCCAGCCCTTGCCGGGGATGAGCATCGAGCCGGGTGAGACGCAGTTGACGCGGATGCCGTCCGGCCCCAGCTCCCGGGCGAGGGTCGCCGCCAGGTGGATCTGCGCGGCCTTCGCGGCGGCGTACTGGGCGGGCGGGGCGGGCTTCCAGCCGGACACGGAGGACACCAGGACCGCGCAGCCCCGGGTCCGGCGCAGATGCGGGACCGCCGAACGCAGCGCGGCCACCGGGTGGGCGACGTTGAGGCGGTAGGTCTCCTCCCACTCCCGGTCGGTGCTGTCGAGGAGCCCGGCGCCGCGCGCTCCGCCGGCACAGGCGACAAGGGCGTCGACCCGGCCGAGCGCCGCCGCGGCACGCCGGACGAACTCGTCCAGCGCCGTCCCGTCCTGCGCGTCCAGGGACTCGGCGTGCACGGTGGCGCCCCAGCGCTCCCGGAGTTCCGCGGCCGCCGTCTCCAGCGGGCCCTCGGAACGGCCGCACAGCGCCACGTCGTAGCCCTCCCCGGCGAGCCGCCGCGTGACCGCGCGGCCCAGCCCCCGGCTGCCGCCGGTCACGATCACGGCCCGCCTGGCGGGGCCCGTCCCTGTCGCCGATGTGGTCGTCTCGGAGCTGGTCATGCCCGTCCTCTGCTGGTGTCGTCGAAAGGGGCGAGGGGGAGGCGCCGCCGCCCGCCGCGGTCCGCGGGTGCGGCGGGCGGCCGGCCGGGCGGTCAGCCCGTCTTCGCCGGGTCGCGTTCGATGTGCGGGGCGAGGATGTCGTCGACGCGGGTGAGGACGGCCTCGTCCAGCCGTACCCCGGAGGCCGCCACGTTCTCCCGTACCTGCTCGGGGCGGCTCGCGCCGATGATGGCCGAGGTGACCGACGGGTTCCGCAGAACCCAGGCGATGGCCAGCTGGCTCATCGTCAGTCCCGCCTCGCGGGCCACCGGCCGCAGCTCCTGGACGGCGCGCAGAACGGCGTCGTCGCGCATCCAGTGGCCCACCAGCATGTCGACGAAACCCTTGCCCGTGGGGTCCGCCGCCCGGGACCCGGTGGGCGGTTCGCCGCCCGGCAGGTACTTGCCGGTCAGGATGCCCTGGGCGAGGGGTGACCAGACGACCTGGCCGAGGCCCTCCCGGTCACAGGCCGGGATCACCTGGGACTCGGGGACCCGCCACAGCATCGAGTACTGCGGCTGGCTCGCCACGAGCGGTACCCGCAGCTCCCGGGCGAGCCCGGCGGCGCGGGTGATCTGGTCCGCCGTCCACTCGCTGACCCCGATGTAGAGGGCCTTGCCGCCGCGGACGAGGTCCGCGAAGGCGAGCATGGTCTCCTCCAGCGGGACCTGCGGGTCATAGCGGTGGGCGTAGTACACGTCGACGTAGTCGGTGCACAGGCGGCGCAGCGAGGCTTCACAGCCCTCGATGACGTGCTTGCGGGACAGGCCGTAGTCATTGGGTCCGGGCCCGACGGGGTGGCACACCTTGGTGCAGATGACGAGGCCCTCCCGGCGTTCGCCCGCCAGGGCCTTGCCGAGGACGGACTCGGCGCGGGTCTCGGAGTACACGTCGGCGGTGTCGAAGGTGGTGATGCCCGCGTCGAGCGCCGCCCGTACGCAGGCGTGCGCGGCCTCCTCGTCGATCTGGGCTCCGTGAGTGATCCAGTTGCCGTAGGCGATCTCGCTGAGGACGAGGCCGCTGCCTCCGAGGGTGCGGAATTCCATGGCGTTCCGTCGCTTCCTTGCTTGAGGGGTTGCCGGCGCGGGAGAGCGCTGTCGGGGTCGGTCGGCGGGGGCCGCGGCGGGAGGGTCGCGGGCGCCGCCGGAGGGACCCGGGGCCGCCCGCCTCACCGCCCGGCCTCCAGCAGGTCCGCCGTGAACGCCGTGACCAGCCGGGCCTGTTCGGGGTCGAGCCGCGGGTCGCAGGCGGTCTCGTAGTGGGGCAGCGGTTCCGCGACGGCGGCTTCGGCGGGAGTGGCGACGCACTCGGTGACGGGGCGGTGGGCCGTCTCCAGCATCAGGCCGGCGGGGGGCAGCCCCCGCCGGTGCAGGGCGAGGACGAACGCCTCGGTCTCCGCCATGACGTCGGTGAGCGCGCGGGTCTTCTGCCCGGCGCCGTTGACCCGGGTGTTGCCGTGCATGGGGTCGCAGACCCAGGCCACGTCGGCCGCCGCCGCCCCGAGGCGGTCCAGCAGTTCGGGCAGCCGCCGCCCGACGTGGGCGGCGCCCATCCGGACGATCAGGGTGAGCCGTCCCGGCCGCCGGCGCGGGTTGAGCGCCCCGATCAGCGCGGCCACTTCACCGGGGTCGGCCGTGGGACCGACCTTGACACCGACCGGGTTGCCGACGGACGCGGCGAACTGCACGTGCTCGTGGTCGAGTTGCCGGGTGCGTTCCCCGATCCACAGGAAGTGCCCGGAGGAACCGTACTGCCCGGCACCGTCGGGGGCGGGCCGGACGAGCGCCTGCTCGAACTCCAGCAGGAGGGCCTCGTGGCCGGCGTAGGTCCGTTCCGGCGCCGTCTGCCCGGCCAGCCCCAGGTCACGCTCGAAGAGGGTGCTCAGGGTGGTCTCGGCGTGGTGGTAGGCGCGGAGCAGCCGGGACGG
Organism: Streptomyces huiliensis; assembly: GCF_020037025.1. Taxonomy (GTDB): domain Bacteria; phylum Actinomycetota; class Actinomycetes; order Streptomycetales; family Streptomycetaceae; genus Streptomyces; species Streptomyces huiliensis. The sequence continues at coordinate 12,756 of NZ_JAIQLH010000131.1, forward strand.
GTCGGCGACGCGGGCCTGGGGCCTGGGCTCGGGCGCGTTCACGGCGTCCCCGCGGTAGACGGGGAGGACCGTGCCGTCGGCGAGGGTCTCGGTGGGGTGGGAGCGCGGCTTGGCGTACTGGCCCGCGATGCGGCCGACGCGGGTGACCGGCAGGCCGGTGGCCTCGGCCAGGCCGTCGGCCAGCCGGTGGAGCTGGTCCGCCTTGGCCAGGACGGTCTCCGGCCGGGCCTCGGCGAAGCGTTCGGCGCACTCGCCGACGAACAGGGCGAAGCCCCGGCCCGTGGCGGCCCGTGCCAGCTCGGCGGTGAGGTCGTCGCACACCGAGGCGTCGACCAGGGGCGGCTTGCGCTCCAGCGCGTGGAGGACCTGTTTGAGTCTGTCGAGGGAAGCCCATTCGGGCTGCTGCCGGGCACGGGCCGCCAGCAGCAGGCGCGTGGCGCTCATGGTGTCCTCCAAGAAGGAAGGGGTCCGGTGGGAGAAAGGGAACGGCGGGTCGGGCGGCTCCGGGGGCGACGGGCGGGGTCAGACGGACGACGGAGCCGGTGGATCACCGGCTTCCTCGGCCAGGAAGCGGGCACGGGCCTCCTCGGCGGCGGCGGTCACCTCGGCGGCCAGCGGCCGGTCCCGGTCCAGGACAGGGAACCGGGCGCGGAGCCGCTCCCAGAGACCTGCCCCGGGCGGGCCGCCCGTCAGGTGCGCCAGCTGGTTCACCGCCAGCAGCAGCGAACCGAGGATCCACCACGCGCGCTCCGTCATGTCCGCCACGGCGTTCGCGCTGTTGAGCGCCATCGGGACCTGGTCCTGGTTGTGCAGGTTGGTCGGCAGGGCCGTGAACGAGGCCGGGTAACCGAGCTGGCGCACGCGGGCGAGGTGCGAGGTGGCGGCGATCTGCACCCCGGCGAATCCGCTCCCCGCGCCCGGACGGGGCGTCAGCAGCGGGGGCAGGCCCCCGTTCGCCGACGGGTCCAGGACCAACGCCAGCTGGCGTTCCAGCAGGAACGCCAGCTGGTGTGCGCAGGAGGCGTGGGTCTCGCAGACGAACGCCACGGGTGCGGCGTGGAAGTTGCCGCCGTGGAGCAGGCGGCCGTCGACGAGGACCGGGTTGTCGCCGCAGCCGTCGGCCTCGTCGAGCAGGACGCGCCCCTGCAGCTCCAGCTGGTCCAGCACGGCGCCCAGGACCTGGGGCGCGCAGCGCAGGGAGTAGCGCTCCTGCAGCGGCCGGTCCTGTTCGGCGGCCTCTCCGGTCTCCTCCATCGCCCGGCGGATCCAGGCCGCGGCGGTCCGCTGCCCGGGCTGGTTCCGCACCCGGCTCAGCGCGTCCTCGTACGGTTCGCCGGAGGCGCCGAGGAGGGCGGCGACACGGCCGGTGACGGCCGCGGCGGCCTCGGTCAGCGCGGACAGTTCGCGGTGCGTGTGCAGGGCGCGGGCCAGGCAGGCGCTGCCGCCGTTGACGAAGGCCAGGGCCGAGCGGGCCTCCCACCGTACGGGGGCGACGCCGAGTGACCGCAGCACGTCCGCGGCGGGTTCCCGGGTCCAGCCGTCCTCCCCGTAGCGCCAGGCCAGGCCGCCGTCCCGGCCGGCGGAGGCGAGGGCGGCGTGGGCGAGCGGGACGAGGTCGCCGCTGGCGCTGAGGCTGCCCTCCCCGGGGACGACGGGGGTGAAGCCGGCGTTCCACTGGTCGGCGAGGAGCTGCCAGACCTCCGGGTCCACCGCGGAGTGGCCGAGGGTCATGCCGCGCAGGCGGAGCCGGACCATGGTGCGGGTGACGTCCGGGGGCAGCGGCGCGCCCTGCCCGGCGGCGAGATGTTCGACCAGGCCGAGGCCCTGCGCCTCCCGGTCGTGGTCGGCGCGGTGGCCGACGAGCGGACCGAACCCGTGGGTGACGCCGTAGATCCGGCGGGAGCCGTCCAGGCCCTCCAGGGACCGCCGGGCCTGCCGCAGCCGTTCGCGTTCGGTTTCCGTCAGGTCCAGCCGTGCGTCCCGGCGGCCGGCGGACAGCAGGAGGCGGACGCGTTCGCCGACGGGTCCGGCGTCGGGTGGGCGGTGGCGGGTGGGCATCGGGGCCTTCCGGTGCGGGGGCGGGCGGACGGGCGGCGGTGGGCGTTCGGGGATCAGCTCGGACGGAAGCCGAGGTCGCCGACGGCGCTCTCCAGCCGGCGCGCCAGGCCGATCAGGGTCCGCTCGCCGTGGCGGCGGCCGACCAGCTGGACGCAGAGGGGCGCGCCGCGCTCGTCCCGGGCGACGGGCAGCGTCAGGGCGGGCAGGCCCGTGAAGCTGGCGACCGGGGTGTAGGCGACGCGCCGGTCGTAGTCGGGGTCCCCGGGGGAAGGGATGGTGGAGGTCTTGGCGCCGGCGGCGGCCACGTCCGGGGGTGGGCAGGGGTCCAGGGGCAGCAGCCACACGTCGGTCCCGGTGCTGTCGAACAGGGCGTCCGCCGCGCGGCGGCAGGCGTGCAGCCGCTCCAGGATCCACGCATAGCGGTCGTCGCCGACCTTGGCGCCGACCTCCAGGGCGGTGCGGGTGGTCTCGTGCAGCTCGGTGTTCAGCCACGGCCGCCAGAGCTGGTACGCGTCCCACGCCTGACGCCCGCACAGCTCCCAGGCGGGGCCGCGCATCTCCCACAGCTCGCCGAGGCGGACCTCGGCGGTCCGGTGCCCGGCCGATTCCAGGTGGGCGAGGGCGGTCTCCAGCGCGCCCCGCATGACGGGTCCGCAGGTGCCGTCGGGGCCGTCCACTTCGGCCACGACGCCGATCCGGGGAGTGCCGGGGGCCGGCTGCCGGGGGCCGAGGCGGTCCAGGCCGAGCAGCGGCCACAGGTACCCGAGGTCGTCGGCGGTGCGGGTGACCCAGCCCAGGGCGTCCATGGGCGGCGACAGCGGGAAGACGCCGTCCAGCAGCGCGGGGTCGTGGGTCGTGCGCAGCCCCACCGTGCCGCACTGGCCGGCGGGCCAGCGCACCGATCCCAGGACGTCCGTGCCGAGCGCGATGTCGCAGATGCCGGCGGCCACGGACACCGCCGTGCCGGTGCTCGACCCGCCGGGGTCGATGTGCGGCGCGTACGGGTTGAGGCAGCCGGACCCGACGCCGATGTTCAGCTCGGTCGTGGCGACCTTGGCCGTGACGGCCGCGTACCGGCCGGGCAGCCCTGCGACGGCGGGGGTGGAGGCGCGGGCGTGGTGGCGGTGGAAGCGCAGGCCGAGGCCGGTCGGGAAGCCGGCGACGTCCACGGTGTCCTTCACCCCGACCCGGACCGGTGGCGTGCCGGCGTCCGCGGCCGCCCGGTGGACGCAGGCCCGGTAGCGGGCGTCGGCGTGGTCGGTCCACCGGCTCTCCTCGTCGCGCCAGGTGCCGGCGTCCAGCTCACCCGAGAGGAGGGCCTCGACGCGTGCGCGCAGTGGCATGGCCAGGGTCTCCGGTCGGGGGGCCGGTGTGCGGGCCGCGGGCCAGCCGGCCCGCGCCGCGTACTCCGTGACGGCGTCGGCCGGTGCGGGGAAGTCAGCCATGGTCGGTCTCCTGAGAGGGGCGGGGGCGGGCCGCTGCGGCCTGGAGCCGGGACGTGAGGACCTTGCCGGTCGCGCCGCGCGGTATCCGGGCGACCCGGTGCACGGCGCGTGGCGCGGGCAGGTCCGGGCCGAGCCGGGCCAGCCGGGAGCGCAGGACGGCCGGGTCCAGGGCGGGGTCGGGCGCCGCATAGTACAGCTCGTAGTGCTCGCCGCGGAGCGGGTCGGGGACGGCCGCGCAGGCGGCGTCGAGTCCGCGGCCGCAGGTCCGGGCGAGGGCCTCGACCCGGCCCAGGTCGCAGCGCCGGCCGTTCACCTTGACCAGCCGGGCGGCGCGGCCGAGGTGGTGGAAGGAGCGTTCCCCCGCCCGGATCACGAGGTCGGAGAGCTCGTGGTCGGCGGGCGGTGACGCCTGGTCCCACCGCCGGGCCAGGCGGGGGCCGCTCACCCGCAGGCGCTGCTCTCCGTCCCGGTCCGCGCCGGGCCAGGCGACGTCGGGCAGCAGCCGCCACGGGGGCGGGGGCTCGCCCTCGGGGGCGACGCTCCGGTGGGCCACGGCCCCGGTCTCGGTCGAGCCGAGGAGCTCGACCGCCCGGAACCCGGTGCCGCGCAGCCGGGCGACGGTGCGGTGCGCCGCCGGGGTGGTGGGTCCCGTGCTGTGCAGGGCGATCAGGCCGCTGTGGCGGGCGAGTTCGGCGGTGTGCCGGACGAGCGGTTCCCAGGTGGAGGGCAGGCAGACGAGGAGGGTCCGGCGGCCGTCGGGGATCCGGGGCGGGGCGATCGGGTCCCGCCAGGCGTGTTCCACCCGGGCGCCGGTCAGCCGGGGGAGGACGTCGGCGTAGAGGTACCCGTAGAGGTGGGTGGTCGGGGCGTAGGAGACGACGTGGTCGACGGGGCCCAGCAGGCACTCCAGGACGAGCTCGGCCTCGGCCCGCACCTGCGTCTCCGTACGCAGCCAGGCGACCGGTTCCCCGGTGGTGCCGGACGTCCGGAAGGCGATGCCGGCGCCGGCCGGCGCAGCGGTCAAGACCGCTCCCCGAGTGCCGCGGCGTCCTCCAGGCGGTCGCGGGTGAAGCGTGTCATCCGGTCCACGGTGGCGAACCAGTAGCGGACGTCGTCGGCGACGAAGTCCACCTCGATGCCGAACTCCTCCTCGACGGCGGAGATGCACTCCATGGCCGTGAGGCTGTCGTAGCGGTCGCCGAGTGCCTGTTGGAGCTCGGCGTCGGACGGTACGGAGGCGAAGGCGTCGCCCAGGCGGTCGGTGAGCACGGCGCGGACCCGGGCGCGCAGGTCGTCGTCGGTCGGTACGGTCGTGCCGTTCATGGGTGTCTCCGTGTCGGTGGGGGTGTTCAGGCGGCGCCGTCGGCGCGGCGCATGCGCCCCGGTCCGCCGAGGCGGACGTCGGACGGCGAGGTGGGCCGGAACTCCAGGTAGAAGAACGGTGTGCGCTCGTCGGCGCCCAGGGCCTCGGCGATGCACCGGGCGAGGCCGTCCCGGAAGCGCTCGTCGCGGTCCGGGCCCACGCGGCACGTCACCGAGGCGTGGCGGAGGCCGGTGCCGTCGTGCGGCAGCGCTTCGACGGGCAGCCCGCCCGAGAAGACGCTGTTCTCCTCCGGGGAGTCGAAGCGGACGACGACGTGGCCGGGCTCGACACCGCGTTCGGTGAGCCAGCGGGTGATGCGCAGGGCGACGGCCCGGCGCCGGGGTACGGGCAGCGGTGGGCTGCTGATGGTGATCGTGGGCATGGCGGTTCTCCGGTGACTTCCGTGGACGTCACGACAGGGCGAGGGCGGGGAGAACGGCGCCCGCGTCGTCGAGCCGCCGGGCGAGCAGGGTGCCGAGGCAGTCGGCGAGCGGCCCGCCGCTCCCCGGGGCGAGCGGGGTCCACCGGGTGCCGGACGGGCCGTGGACGCGGTCGAGGAAGGCGTGGAGGTGGCCGGTGTCGACGGGCAGGCCGACCCGGTCGGCCGCCAGCACGGCCTCGTACGCGGACAGTAGGTCCGGCATGCGGTCGCCCTCGTTGGCGAAGCCGCCGCCGCGCACCCGGTGGCGCGCCAGCAGGGCGTCGACCGCCGCGCGTGCCTGTGCGTCGGTCTGCCCGCCGAGGACGAGCAGCGCCCGCTGGGCCTGGAGCCCCGCGCGCAGGCTCGGCGGCGCGCCGGGGACGTTGCCGCAGGCGCCGGGTGTGCCGTCCGCGGCCCGGCACGAGCCGATGAACGCGACGGCACGGGCGGCGTCGATGCCGCCGGCCGCTCCGGTCAGTGCCGCGATCTCCACGGCCGCGGCGGTCGAGACCAGGTCGGAGCCGCGGCCCTCCCAATAGCCGAAGCCGCCGTCGGGGTTCTGCAGGGAGGCCAGCCAGCCGGCGACGCGAGCCCGTGCCGCCGCGTCCTCGCGGAAGGCGCCCGCTGCCAGGGCCCACAGGGTGCAGCGGACTTCGCTGCCCCGGCCGGGCATGTACATCACGCCGCCCTCGTTGGGCAGTTGGCACCCCTCCAGCCAGCGCACGAGGCCGTCGGTCGGCTCCCCCGGAGCGGCGGTGAGCACGGCCGCCGCCGTGCCGAGCGCCTCGGCCGCGGCCTGCGGCTCGCGGTAGGTGTAACCGCCGCGCGGACAGCGCAGTGCGGCGATGCGGTCGGTGACGGCGTCGGCGACCGGTTCCGTCGGCAGCCCGAGCGCCCGGAGCGTCCCGACCGCGCAGAACGAGGCCCACACGTCCTCGACGTCGTAGCCCTCCCAGCGGACGAACGCGCCCGAGGGGCCGCGCAGGCCCAGGACCCAGTCCCGGACGCCCCCGGGGTCGCGCGGCGCGGCGCCGAGCGCCCGCAGGGCGCCGGCGGCGCGGTAGGTCGCCCACATGCAGGGCACGTCGGCGTCCGCGGAGAAGCGGAAGCCGGCGCCGGGGTCCTGGCGGTCGCGCAGCCACGCGGTCAGCGCCGCGACGTCCCAGGGCGGGTCCCCGGCGGTGCCCGCGGCCGCGACGGCGTGCCAGGCCGCGACCCCGTAGTAGCAGGCCCGCACGTCGGCCCTGCCCCGCCGGGCGTCGTCCGGCGTCCAGCTCAGCCCGCCGTCGGCACACTGCAGCGCACCGAGCCAGGAGAGCAGCCGCCCGGTGTCCGGCGGTGGCACGTGGCAGACCTCCACGGCGGTGCGCGCCGAGAAGTGGGTGGCCCAGACGTCCGGGGCCTGCCCCGGCAGCATCGCGTACGCGTCACCGGACCAGGTGTGCCGCAGCCACTCGGCCGTGCCCTCGGTGCGCGGCACCGGGTGTCCCATGTCCCGCAGCGCCTGGGTGCAGTAGAAGGTGGCCCAGGCGTCGGACAGCATGCCGCGGCTCCAGGCGTACCCGCCGTCCGCGTTCCGCCGGCCGGTCAGGTAGCCGGCGGTGAGGTCCGGCTCGGCCATGGACGGGCCGCGCCCGAGCCAGGACAGGGTGCGGACGGCGGCGTAGGTGCACCACAGGTCGGGCTCTCCGGTGGCCACGCCGCCTTCCGGCGCCCGGGGCGCGGTGGTCGCCGTGGTCATCGGACGGTCTCCAGGTGCCGGATGTTGGACCGCTTCCAGCTCTTCTGCGAAGCGCCGCTCTTGGTGGTCGCAGGCAGCGAGTTGACGAACACCACCTCGTCCCAGCGCAGCCCGAGCAGCTCCCCGGAGCTCCGCTGGACGCGCTCGCGGGCCGTGCCCTCGCCGTCCCGGTCGGCCCGGAAGCCGCGTTCGAGCAGGAGCCGGGCGTACCCGCCGGCGCGGTCCACCTCCAGGAGGTAGCCGGTGGCCTCGGTGACGCCGTAGACGACCTCCTCGACGGCGCGGACGGAGAGCGGCGCCCCCTTCACCAGCAGGCCGTCGGCGGCCCGCCCGTGCACGGTGACGACCGGTGCCGCACTGCCGCACGGACAGCCGCCGCCGAGGGACACCTCGTCCCCCGTGTCCAGCCGGAGCAGCGGGCGCGCGTGGGCGTTGAGCGGGGTGACGACGAGCCGCCCGTCGCCCGCGCCGGTGAGCGGGACGGCACCGTCCCCGGCGTCCAGTTCGAAGTAGGTGGCCGCGGGCAGCAGGTGCTGACGGCCCTCCCGGCAGGACGCGGCGAGGGTGCCCGTCTCGGTGCTGCCGTAACTGGCGTCGTGCGCCTCCGCGTTCCACCACTCGCCGAGTCGGCGACGGTAGGGCGCCGTGTTGACCTCGCCGAGCAGCATCAGGCGTTCGACGGAGGCGCCGGTCTCGGCGAGTTCACCGCGCTGCGCGAGCAGCCGGGTGAACTGGAGGGCGACGCCCGGGGCCGCGAAGACGACGGTGGGGCGGAAGGTGCGCCATACGGCCGCCAGCCGGCCCCAGTCGGAGATCCCGGTGGCGAAGGGGTAGGCGCGGATGTGGGGGACGTCCAGGTATTCGCAGACGCCCACGACGAGGTCGGCCACCGGCACGATGTCCGAGGGCAGCAGGACGACCGCCCGCGCTCCCTCCGCCAGCAGCGGGCGCCAGGCCTCGGCGACGGAGACGGTGTTCCAGATGGTGTCCTCGGCCGTCCGCGGCGTCGGGGTGGGCGTACCGGTGGTACCGGTGGTCTCGTAGTACTTGGCGGCCTGGTCCGGTGGCACGGCGGCATAGTGGAGCGGCCGCTCCTTGAGGGACTCCCGCGGGGTGACGGGGAGTTCACGGAACCGGGCCGGCGAGAACTCCCCGATGCCGCGGTAGGCGTCGCTGCGGCGGGCCCGGTCCCATGCCCCGGCGAGCTTTCTCTCGTAGAAGCCGTCGTCGGGCACTCGTCCCTGATGGCTGCGGATCTCGTGCTGTGCTGCGCGGAGCACCGCGAAGCGTTCCTCGGTGTGCAGGATCACTACGACCTCGCTCATGACGGAAAAGACACGGCGGACGACGCCTCTGTCTCTCGACGGCGCTCCGGGAACGCACGCGGCGACCGCGCGGCGAAAAGGCGTCCCGGCGTCCGGAGGGGGCGGTGTGGGGGCGGCTGTGGGGGGCGGGCCACCTCGAACGTATAGCACTAAAGGTCGTGCGTGCAAGGGCCATCAATATTGCGCCAAGTCCCTGCCTCCTGAACGAAAACTCTTGCCTTCCGACATCAACTTCGCTGTACCGTGCGGTCAGTTGACGCGAAGATCCCTTGAACGCGACACCCCCTGCCTGGAGTCAGCCGATGTGCGGAATCGCAGGATGGGTCGACCTCGATCTCGACCTCTCCCACAAGCTGTCCGACGCCGACGCGATGGTGCGGACGATGGCCTGCCGCGGCCCGGACGCCGCCGGCGTCCGGGCCGACACACACGCGATCCTGGGCCACCGACGGCTGTCGATCATCGACCTGGAGGGCGGCGCGCAGCCCATGGCCGAGCCGCCGGAGGCCACGGCCGGGCCGTCCGTCGTCCTCAGCTACAGCGGCGAGGTCTACAACTTCCGTGAACTCCGCGAGCAGTTGCGGAGCCACGGGCACGTGTTCCGCACCCGGTCGGACACGGAAGTCGTCCTGCGCGCCTACCTGCAATGGGGGCCGGACTTCGTCGACCGGCTGAACGGCATGTTCGGCTTCGCCCTCTGGGACGCCCGGGCCGAACGGCTGCTGCTCGTCCGGGACCGCCTGGGCGTCAAACCCGTCTACTTCGCGCGCCTCGGCGGCGGCGTCCTCTTCGGGTCCGAGCCGAAGGCGATCCTGGCCCACCCGGACTTCTCCGCCGCGGTGGACGCGCGGGGCCTCGCGGACCTGCTGGGCCTGATGAAGACGCCGGGCAGTACGCCGTACCGGGGCATCGAGGAGGTCCCGCCCGGGTGCGTGGTCACCCTCGACCGGAAGGGGCTCCGCGTCACCCGGTACTGGCGGCTGCGGCGCGTACCGCACACCGACGATGCCGAGACGTCGGCGCGCACCGTACGGGACATCCTGGAGGACACGGTCACCCGCCAGATGGTCACCGACGTGCCCTTGTGCGCCCTGCTGTCGGGCGGCCTGGACTCCAGCCTCCTGACCGCCCTCGCGGCGGGGGTGGAGTCCCGGCGCGGCGGAGCGCGCGTCCGGTCGTTCGCCGTGGACTTCACCGGCCACGACAGCGATTTCCGGACCAGCGAGTTCCGGCCCGAACGCGACTCCCCCTACGCCCTGGAGGCCGCCCGGCACATCGGCACCGACCACCGGGTCATCGAGCTCGCCGCCGACGAACTCACCGCCGACGACGCCCGCGACGCCGTCCTGCGCGCGCACGACCTGCCGTTGAGCTTCGGCGACGTCGACACCTCGCTCCACCTCCTCTTCCGCGGCATCCGCCGGCACTCGACGGTGGCCCTCTCCGGGGAGTCCGCCGACGAGGTCTTCGGCGGCTACCTCTGGTTCCACGACCCGGCCGCGATCCGGTCGGCGACGTTCCCCTGGCTCAGCCGGATGCAGCTGATCCCCCCGGAGCTGCTCGCCCCGGACTTCCGGGCCGCCACCCGGTTCGAGGAGTACCGGGCCGACGGCTACCGGCAGGCCCTCGGCGAGGTGGAGCACCTGCCCGAGGACGACGACCGCGAGCGCCGCATGCGCGAGATATCCCACCTGAACCTCACCCGCTGGCTCCCCACCCTCCTCGACCGCAAGGACCGGCTGAGCATGGCCACCGGCCTGGAGGTCCGCGTCCCGTTCTGCGATCACCGGCTCGTCGAGTACGTCTACAACACGCCCTGGGACGTCAAGACCCCCGGCGGCGACCCCAAGGGGCTGCTCAAGCGCGCCGCGTCGGGGCTCGTCCCGGACTCCGTCCTCCGCCGCAGGAAGAGCCCGTACCCCACCACCGCCAACCTCCTGTACGAGAAGGACCTGCGCGGCCGGATCCAGGCACTCCTCGCCCGGCCGACGGCCCCCGTCTTCCAGGTGGTCGACGCCGCCGGACTCGCCCGGCTCCTGGAGCGCCCGGAGGGCTACTTCGACACCCAGCTCCGGCGCAACGGCATGGAGACCGCGCTGAACCTCGACGCCTGGATGCGGCGGTACGAAGTGGCCCTGGCGTAGGACTTGGGGGACACTGCCCGGACACGCGACGCGTTGTAAAGTGGTGGGGATGCCCTTGACCTGCACAAACGCAGGCAGGGAGCCTTTCTCCGGGAGTGCCTCCATGTACCGCACCATGATGAAATCCAAGATCCACCGCGCCACCGTCACCCAGGCCGACCTGCACTACGTGGGATCCGTGACCGTGGACGCCGACCTGATGGACGCCGCCGACCTGCTGCCGGGGGAGAAGGTGGACATCGTCGACATCGACAACGGCGCACGGCTGTCCACCTATGTGATCGAAGGGCCGCGCGGTTCCGGTGTGATCGGGATCAACGGCGCGGCGGCCCGGCTGGTCAGCCCCGGGGACCTGGTGATCCTGATCGCCTACGGGGTGATGGACGACGCCGAGGCCAAGGCGTTCGAGCCGCGTGTGGTGTTCGTCGACGAGCGGAACGCCGTGGTGGACCTGGGTGCCGACCCGGCGGCGGTGCCGGACGGGTCGGGGCTGCTGCGCGGGGACCGCGTGGACGGCGGGGACCGCGCCGCCGGGTGACGTCCTCCGGGGCGCGCCCGGTTCAGACCGCCGACGGTACGCCGGCCGCCTCGGCCAGCGCCCGGACGGTCAACCTTCCCTGGGCGCGCACCTGTTCGTCGTCCGACGGCCGGCAGCGGCCGGCCGCCGGGTCGAACTCGGCCATGATCACACCCGCGTGGTCCGCCGCCGGCTCGTCCAGCCGGGCCGGCCAGCCGCGCCCGGTGAGCGCGGCCAGCACCGCGCGCGAGCACTCCGGGCCCATCAGCGTGTCCTCGGTCCCGTGCACCAGCCGCACGGGCACCGGGGTGATCGGGGCGGCCAGGGGGACGGGATCGGCCAGGTCGGCCAGTGGCGGCGTCCCCGTCGTCCGCGCCGGCAGGTCGTAGCGCGACGCGATCCCCACGACGGCGGCGGGCCGCCAGCCGTCGACGACGTCCGGGCGGAGCGCGACGCCGAGCGCGGCCGGGGCCCCTGCGGACCAGCCCGCCAGCACGATCCGCCCCGGATCCCCGCCGTACGCCGCCGCGTTCGCCCGGCACCAGGTCAGCGACCCGAGCAGCGCGGCCCGTCCGCCGTCCTCCGCGTCGGCCCGCCAGTCCGGCACGATCACCACCGCCCCCCGGCCGGCGACCTCCCGTGCCACCGGACCGAGCACCCCGCGGTCATCAGGGCTCGCCCCATGCCACAACAGCACCACCGGCAGCCCGCGCTCCTGCCCTCCGGGCCGGTGGATGTCGACGTCCTGCCCCTGCGGCGTACGGACGACGTGCCGCTCTGTCGCGGGAAACGGGGGCGCGGCGGGCCTGTCAGGCGTGGAGGGCGTGGCGGGCACGGTGGGCATGGCGGCCTTTCCGGGACGACGGGTGTACGGGTGTGGCGGGCGTGATTCCTGTGACTCCCTTGGCGTTCGCGGACGTTACCAGTCGGTCGCCGGAGCACGGCGTGCCCGGGGGCCCGCAGGCGCCCACGCCGTACGCCCCCCACCGCGCCTCGCTGTCCGTGACCGGGTGGCTGCGTCGAGTCGCGCATCCGGAGGGGGCGGGTCATGCTGAAACCGCCGGCAGCACTCCTTGGCGTACGAGCGAGGGCGGTGACCATGACTGAGACAGCTCTCCGACGGCGTACGCGCCAGAGCCCCGGGACGGCCGGACTGTTCGCACGGCTCGCGGCACTGCCCGACGGGCCCGAGCGGACCCGGCTGCGGCAGGAACTGATCGCCGCGTGGCTCCCCATGGCCGAGCGGATCAGCCTGCGGTACCGGTCCAGCGGGGAGAGCCCGGCCGATCTCCGACAGGTGGCGGCGCTGGCGCTGGTCCGGGCCGTCGACCGGTTCGACCCGGACCGCGGCTTCGCCTTCGAGTCGTTCGCCGTCCCCACCATCAACGGGGAGCTCAAGCGGCACGTGCGCGATCACGTCTGGTCGCTGCACATCCCCCGGCGCGATCAGGAGCTGCGGGCCGCGGTCCGCGCCGCGCGGTCGCGGCTGGAGCAGAAGGGCGCCGGGACGCGCGTCACCGAGGCCGCGCTTGCCGAGGAGGCCGGGCTCACCGAGGCGGAGGTCCGGCGGGGCATCGACGCGGACGGGGTGCACCACACCCTGTCCCTTGACCACCCCATCGACGGCGCGGGCGAACTGCCGCTGGCCGACACCCTGGGCCGGGTGGACCGCGCGCTGGACCTGGTGGTCGACCGCCAGTCGCTCAGGCCGCTGCTCGACGCGCTCCCCGAACGGGAGAAGTCGGTCCTGTACTGGCACTTCTTCGGCAATCTCACGCAGCAGCAGATCGGCGCCCGGCTGGGAGTGTCCCAGATGCAGATCTCGCGCATCCTCAGCCGCACCTGTGCCCACCTGCGCCGGCAGTTGCTGGCACCCGCCTGATCCGGGCGGCTCCTGGGCACACGTACGGCATCGAACGGCAGGCCCCCACGCGGGGGCCCGCCCGGGATCCGTACCGGAAACGAGGTTCACCGCCATGACGTCACAGCACACGCACCTGACCCCGGACCTGCCGCCCGTCGTCGAGGTGCCGGACCTCCCCGGGGCACCGGGGCCGCGCCCATCCGGCGCCGCTCGGCGGCGCGGGGAGCGGGGCGACGCGGGGGACGACGGGGGGAGTGCCGGCTCCCAGCCGTCCCGTCCGTCTCGTCCGGCCCGGTCGTCCCGGCCGGCGGAGCGGGAACGGAGCGGAACGGAGCGTGGCGCCCATCACGAGGGTGATGGGCGCCACGGGTGCGCGAAGGAGGGTTCCGGCGGCTGACTGTGACCCGCCCCGCGCGGTTTGCGGTCCGGTGTGACCGCAGTCCAGGGAGGAAATCAGTCGGCGACGCAGGTGTTGCCGAAGGTGGGGTTCAGCAGGGCGATGATGTCGATCGAGTTCCCGCAGAGGTTGATCGGCAGGTGGATCGGCACCTGGATGTTGTTGCCGGAGATGACGCCGGGGGAGCCAACGGCCGCCGCCTTGGCGTCGGAGTCGGCTACTGCGACGCCCGAGGCGCCGGAGACGACAGCGCCGGCGGCGGCGGTCATGAGGACTGCCTTGGCGATACGCGACATGGCTGAAGCCTTTCTAAGGGGTGTTGAGCGTCAATTGTGACCGGGGTTTTCGGTGGGGATGCACCAAAATGGTCCGCTGAAGCCTTAATTAACCCATTGAGGGCAATAAGTCAGATGTGATGTCCGGGAATTGAGGGGGCGCCGGATACGTGGGAGCATGGCGGGCCGCCGCGAGCGGCCCGCTTTTCCGGTGCGGCGCGGGGTGTGTCGTCCGGTGTGCCTGCCGGTGCGCTTCCGGCGTGCTTTCCGGTGCGCTTTCCGGCATGCTTCCGGCGCGTGGGCGCCTTGCGTTCGCCGGGGCGGGTTTGGTAATGGGGCCGGGCTTCCGTACAGTTTCCCGGAAGCCTCAATCGAACGTATGGACTGGAAACAACAGCGGCTATGACGGTCACAGAAGAGAGCCGCGGCGACGCCCGGGGCACCGCCGAAGGGGCGGGCATCGCCGAAGGGGCGGGCATCGCCCCCGAGCGCCTGGCGATCTGCCTGGACGTGCTCAAGGAGCTCGACGAGCTGCCGATCGACCACCCGGACGCGGTCACCGTCCGCCGGGCCACCTCGGGCATCTACCGCACGGTCAAGCAGCGCCGCCGCCAGGAGCGCCGGGCCGCCAAGACCGCCCACGACCGCGAGGTGACCGAGGCCACGGCCACCGGCTCCGCCGACCGCATCGACGACGAGACGCAGGGCATCCTGCCCAGCTCCAGCACCCTCGGCGAGATAGCGGGCGTCCTGCAGCGCCCCCGCTCCTGCTACATCTGCAAGACCCGCTACGTCGAGGTCGACGCGTTCTACCACCAGCTCTGCCGCCCGTGCGCGGCCGAGAACCGCGCCCGGCGCGACGCCAGGACCGACCTCACCGGCCGCCGGGCGCTGCTCACCGGCGGACGCGCCAAGATCGGCATGTACATCGCGCTGCGGCTGCTGCGCGACGGCGCGCACACCACCATTACCACCCGGTTCCCGAACGACGCCATCCGCCGCTTCAAGGCCATGCCCGACAGCGACGAGTGGATCCACCGGCTGAAGGTCGTCGGCATCGACCTCCGCGACCCGGCGCAGGTCGTGGCGCTCGCCGACAGCGTGGCCGCCGAGGGCCCGCTCGACATCCTGATCAACAACGCGGCGCAGACCGTCCGCCGGTCGCCGCGCGCGTACAGCGAGCTGGTCGCCGCCGAGTCGGCGCCGCTCCCCGCCGGCGTCCTGCCGGCGGCCGAGGTGATCGGCGCGTTCGGCAGCGGCGCCGTGGACGCGGTCGCCGCGCTGCCCACCGGGCACGGCGAGGGCCTCACCGCGCAGGACGTCACCGACCTGGCGCTGGTCTCCGGCTCCGCCTCGCTCGCCCGGATCGAGGCCGGTACGGCGATCGACGCCGGCGGCCTGGTCCCGGACCTGGACGCCACCAACAGCTGGATCCAGACCGTCTCCGAGGTCGACCCGGTCGAGCTGCTCGAGGTCCAGCTCTGCAACTCGACCGCGCCGTTCATCCTCATCAGCCGACTGCGCCCGGCGATGGCCGCCTCCACGGCCCGCCGGAAGTACGTCGTCAACGTCTCCGCCATGGAGGGCGTCTTCAGCCGCGGCTACAAGGGCGCGGGCCACCCGCACACCAACATGGCCAAGGCCGCGCTCAACATGCTGACCCGCACCAGCGCGGAGGAGATGCTGGAGGCCGACGGCATCCTGATGACCGCCGTCGACACGGGCTGGATCACGGACGAGCGGCCGCACCCCGACAAGGTGCGGCTGGCCGAGGCGGGCTTCCACGCGCCGCTCGACCTGATCGACGGCGCCGCCCGCGTCTACGACCCGATCGTGCGGGGCGAGGAGGGGGAGGACCTGTACGGGTGCTTCCTCAAGGACTACCGGCGCGCCGACTGGTGACCGGGTAACCGGTGACCGGGTAGGGGTGCGGGAAGCCGACGGACGGGCCGGTGCGCGGGAGCGCTCGGCCCGTCCGGCGTCTGAGGACCTCGCAGCGAAGCCGCGATGCCGGGGTCCGGGGCGTCAGCTCCGGGAAACGGTGAAAGGGTGGGACCGGAGCACCGCCCTCCGCCGGCGGAGAAGCGGCCACGGAAGCCCGGCCCGTTCGTCC
>NZ_JAIQLH010000132.1 GCF_020037025.1 Streptomyces huiliensis
GCGCGGGAGCGCTCGGCCCGTCCGGCGTCTGAGGACCTCGCAGCGAAGCCGCGATGCCGGGGTCCGGGGCGTCAGCTCCGGGAAACGGTGAAAGGGTGGGACCGGAGCACCGCCCTCCGCCGGCGGAGAAGCGGCCACGGAAGCCCGGCCCGTTCGTCCTGGTCCCGCGCCCCGCCCCACAGCGCCGCGCACGACAGCGCGCCCCAGCCGACGGACACCGCCACCGCGCCGGCCCGGCGCGCGGGCCCCGGCAGGGACCGGCCGAGCAGCACCGCGTCGCCGAAGTCCGCGGCGATCCGCAGCAGCGTCGCCGTCCGCAGGGCCGCACCCTCGGGTGCGAGCAGCATCGCCAGCCCGCAGGCCGCGTCGCGCCAGGCCAGCGGCGCCAGGCAGACGCGGACCGCGGCCGTGTCGGGGAGCCCCGAGGGGGCGCCGAGCAGCCGTGGACGGCGGGTCACCGCCACGCCGTAGACGGCGGTCGTCGCGCCGATAGCCCGCAGCAGTCCGGTCCGCATGCCGCCAGTCTTCCCCGGCGGTCGCCGTCCGGCACCCCGGCGCGCCACGGGTCAGGCGGCGCGGACCGTCCGGGCGACCGGGTGCAGGGCCGCGTACTCCAGGGGAGCCGACGGGTCGATGGACACGTCCAGCGGGGCGGGCTCCGCGCCCGCGCGCACCAGCAGGTCGCCGACGGCCGCGATCATCGCGCCGTTGTCGGTGCACAGCCGCAGCGGCGGGACGCGCAGCGTCACACCGGCCGCGGCGCACCGCTCCTCCGCCAGCGCCCGCACCCGGGAGTTGGCGGCCACGCCGCCGACCACGACCAGCGTGCCGACGCCGTACTCGGCGCACGCGGCGACGGCCTTCCGGGTGAGCACGTCGGCGATGGCCTCCTGGAGCGAGGCGGCGCCGTCCGCGACGGGCAGCGGCAGGCCGGCCGCGCGGTGCCGCTCGGCCCAGCGGGCGGCGGCCGTCTTCAGGCCGGAGAACGAGAACGTCCACGGGTCGTCGCGCGGCCCGGTCATCGGGCGGGGGAAGGCGACGGCGCGCGGGTCGCCGTCCCGGGCCGCCCGGTCCACGGCGGGGCCGCCCGGGTAGGGCAGGCCGAAGACGCGCGCGACCTTGTCGAAGCACTCGCCGGCCGCGTCGTCGAGCGTGTCGCCCAGGTGGACGATCGGGTCCCGGGCCAGGTCCCGGACCAGCAGCAGCGACGTGTGGCCGCCGGAGACGATCAGCACCACGCAGGGGTTCGGCAGCGGCCCGTGCTCCAGGGTGTCGGCCGCCACGTGCCCGGCCAGGTGGTGCACCCCGTACAGCGGGACCCCCAGCGAGTAGGCCAGCCCCTTCGCGGCAGCCACTCCGACCTGGAGCGCCCCGGACAGCCCCGGCCCGGTCGTCACCGCGACCGCCCCGACGTCCGCCATCGTCAGCCCGGCTTCCGCCAGCGCCTGCCGGACCACGGGCGTGGCCGCGTGCACGTGGGCGCGGGCGGCGATCTCCGGGACCACGCCCCCGTACCGCGCGTGCTCGTCCATGCTGGACGCCACCGCGTGCCCCAGCAGCTTCCCGTCCCGGACCAGCCCGGCGCCGGTCTCGTCGCAGGACGACTCGATGCCCAGTACCACCGGTGAACGTCCCACGTCCCTGCCTCTCCTGCCAGAATTCAGTAGTTGCACATCGTACGCAAGAACGTCCGCCGGTCGCGCCGCCCGCCGCGAGCCCGCCCCGCCCGTGCGCACCCCCAGGTGCCGGCTGTACCGGAGTCCTCGCAGGTCAGTAGAGTTCCGGTACCGCCTGTCCGCCGACCGTCCGAGGTGTCCGTCCGTGTCCGCAGGGTCCGCAGAGTCCGCTGTGTCTTCAGGGACTCCCGAGTCCCGCACCCCCGTCCCCGTCACCGTCACCGTCGTGGGGATCGGCGCCGACGGCTGGGCCGGGCTCGGGCCCGGCGCCCGGGAGGCGCTGCGGGGCGCCGAGGTGATCGTGGGCGGGCCGCGGCAGCTCGGGCTGGTGCCGGAGGAGTGCGCGGGGGAGCGCGTCGCGTGGCCCTCGCCGCTGCGGCCCGCCGTGCCGCGGCTGTTCGCGGAGCACGCCGGACGCCGGGTGTCCGTGCTGGCCAGCGGCGACCCCATGTTCTTCGGCATCGGCCGGACCCTCGCCGACGAGCTGGGCCCCGAGCGGCTGCGGGTGCTGCCGCACCCGTCCTCCGCCTCGTACGCCTGCGCCCGGCTCGGCTGGCCGCTGGACGGCACCGAGGTGGTCAGCCTCGTCGGCCGGCCGCTCGACGCGCTCGCCGCCGCCCTCCAGCCCGCCCGCCGGCTGCTGCTGCTCAGCGCCGGCGCCGACACCCCGGCCGAGGTCGCCGCGCTGCTGCGCGAACGCGGCTACGGGCCGAGCGCGATGACGGTCCTGGAGCAGCTGGGCGGCGACCGCGAGGCCCGCCGCGAGGGCACCGCGGACGCATGGGAGCACCCCGCCGGCGACCCGCTGAACGTCATCGCCGTCGTCTGCCGCCCCGCGCCGGACGCCCTCCGGCTGCCGCTCGTGCCCGGCCTGCCGGACGAAGCCTTCGACCACGACGGACAGTTGACGAAGCGTCACATCCGGGCGGCGACGCTCGCCGCCCTCGGACCGGCCCCCGGCGAGCTGCTGTGGGACGTCGGCGGCGGCTCCGGATCCATCGGCATCGAGTGGATGCGCGCCCACCGGTCCTGCCGGGCGGTCACCGTCGAGCGCGACCCCGTGCGTGCCGGGCGCATCACCCGCAACGCGGCCGCCCTGGGCGTCCCGGGACTGCGCGTCGTCACCGGCGCCGCGCCCGCCGCGCTCGACGGACTGCCCGCCCCCGACGCCGTGTTCATCGGCGGCGGTCTCACCGCCCCCGGCCTGCTCGACGCCTGCTGGGCCGCGCTGCCGGCCGGCGGCCGGCTGGTCGCCAACACCGTCACCCTGGAGTCCGAGGCGGTGCTCGCCGACCGCCACCGGCGGCACGGCGGCGAGCTGGTGCGGCTCGCCGTGGCGCACGCCGTGCCCGTCGGCGGCTTCACCGGGTGGCGGCAGGCGATGCCGGTGACGCAGTGGTCGGTGGTCAAGCGCGGCGGCGACGACGCGGCAGCGTCCGGCCGGCACGCGGTCGTACCCGCCCAGCAGCCCGTCCGAGCGGCGGAAGCCGCAGAAGGAGCCCTCACCTCATGACCGTGTACTTCATCGGCGCCGGCCCCGGCGCCGCCGACCTCATCACGGTGCGCGGCGCCCGCACCCTCGCCCGCTGCGGCGTCTGCCTCTACGCCGGCAGCCTCGTCCCGCGCGAGCTCCTCGCCGACTGCCCGCCCGGCGCCCGGCTCGTCGACACCGCCAAGCTGGACCTCGACGAGATCACCGCCGAGTTCGTCCGCGCCCACGAGGCCGGCCAGGACGTCGCCCGGCTGCACTCCGGCGACCCGTCCGTCTTCAGCGCCGTCGCCGAGCAGATGCGCCGGCTGGACGCGCACGGCATCCCGTACGAGATCGTGCCCGGCGTCCCCGCCTTCGCCGCCGCCGCGGCCTCCCTCGGCCGCGAACTGACCGTCCCGACGGTCGGCCAGACCGTCGTCCTCACCCGCGTCGCCGAGCGGGCCACGCCCATGCCGCCCGGCGAGGACCTGGCCACCCTCGGCCGCAGCGGCGCGCTCCTCGTACTGCACCTCGCCGCCCGCCACGCGGACCGCGTCGTCGCCGAACTGCTGCCGCACTACGGCCCCGACTGCCCCGCCGCCGTCGTCGCCATGGCCAGCCGGCCCGACGAGATCGTGCTGCGCGGCCCGCTCGCCGGCATCGCCGACCAGGTGCGGGCCGCGGGCGTCGTCCGTACCGCGGTCATCCTCGTCGGGCGGACGCTGGGCGCCGAGCAGTTCCCCGACAGCCACCTGTACTCGACGGAGCGCTGCCGCGACGCGGCGGGACGCTCGATGTTCTAAGCCGCGACCTCCGCCCGCAGGTCGGCCGCCTCGTGGCCGCCCTTCGCGGCGAGCTGCTCGGCGAGGTCCACGAGCGCGCGGGCGCTCGCCAGCTCCTCGCCCACCCGGGCCTCGCCCGGGTCGTCCGGGTGCCGGGCCGCCTTGCCGCGCGCCCGTACCTCGGTGCCGTCCCGCAGCCGCACCAGGGCGGCGGCGCGGACGTGCCGTTCGTCCTCGTCGAACTCGACTTCCACATGCCAGCCCGCGACGTGCTGCACCGTCCTCACCTCCGCACTCCGCACCCGGCCCGGCGGTGGTGAGGGGCTCCACCGGCGGGCCCTCCTGTCACCCAGGCTACGGCGGGCCCCGGCCCGCCGCACCCGCGCTCTTGACCCTCACACCGTGTCAGCCGCTTCCCTGAGGAGCGTCATGTTCACCATCGGAGATTTCGCCCGGTACGGACGCGTGTCCGTCCGCATGCTGCGCCACTACGACGCGACGGGGCTGCTGCGCCCCGCCCGCGTCGACGCCGCCACCGGCTACCGCCACTACGAGGCGGGGCAGCTCGCCCGCCTCAACCGCGTCATCGCCCTCAAGGAGCTGGGGTTCACCCTCCGGCAGGTGCGGGCGATCGTGGACGAGGAGGTGGGCACGGCGGAGCTGCGCGGCATGCTGCGGCTGCGCCGCGCCGAACTGGAGGCCGCCGCCACCGCGGCGGCGGCCCGGCTGGCGCAGGTCGAGGCGAGGCTCCGAAGCATCGAGAGCGAGGGAACCATGAGTACCCACGACGTGGTCGTCAAGGCCGTCCCGGCGGTCCGGGTGGCCGAGCTGAGCGCCGTCGCGCCCGGTTACGCCCCCGAGGACGTCGGCCCGGTCGTCGACCCGCTGTTCGCCGAGCTGTGCCGCCGGCTGGCGGACGCCGGGGTGACCCCGGCGGGCCCGGCCGTCGCGTACTACGAGGACGACCCCGCCGGCTCCGGCGGCATCCTCGCCCACGCGGCCTACCCGGTCGGCTCCGGGGTCACGGCCGCGGGGTTCGCGGTCGTCGACCTCCCCGGCATCGAGACGGCCGCCACCGTCGTCCACCGCGGCTCGATGGACGACGTCCTCCCGACGGCCCAGGCGCTCGCCCGCTGGATCGACGCCCACGGGCACCGCTCGGCGGGGTACGCGCGGGAGCTCTACCTGGAGTGCCCTGAGGACCGGGCGGATTGGGTGACGGAGCTTCAGGAGCCGCTGGTGTAGGGCTCGTTCGTCCCGGACGGGACGGTGGTCAGTCCTTCGTCATCTTGTCGACGGCCGTACCGATGTGCTTGTCGACCAGCGCGGGGGAGCCCATGAGGTTCACCACGACGCTGCCCTTGCGGACGGCGACGTACTTGATGACCACCGGCCCGTTCGCGCCCTCCAGGGTCAGGAGGGTGCCGAACCGCTCGTCACCGAGCGGCGGCAGTTCGGGCTTGGCCGATGTGGTCCGGGTCGGCGTGGTGCCTTCCATGAAGGAGAAGGAGGGGCAGGAGTTGAAGGCGCCGTAGATCTCCTTGTAGACCGCGGAGATCCGGGCGGGGGAGTCGCTGCCCAGCTCGACCGCCATCCCCGAGTTCTCGGTCTTGTCGTACCTGAAGCTCGTCTTGGCCTCGGCGGCGAGCTTCAGGGCGGGCATCCGGGCGCTGAGCCGCTCCATCGGGCCGCAGCCCGTCGCCCCGGAGTCGGCGTCGTCCTTCCCGTCGTCCGGCACCTCGGTGTACCCCGGGCCGAGGTCGGCGAGGGTCAGCAGCCGGGTGCGCAGGCGGGCGGCGTCCAGCGGCTTCGCGTCGGCCTCGGCGGCGGCCGGCGGCTTCCGGTGCGCGTCCTCGGGCGGGGCCTGGGTGCGTACCGTGTCCGACGACCCCTTCCCACCGCCGCCCCCGCCGCACGCCGACGTGGCCAGGAGCGCCCCGGCGAGTATCGGAAGGCCCCACGTTCTGGTGATGTGCCGACGACGCATGTGCCGGTGTCCCCCTGTTCCCCTCATACCGATCCCCGGCACACTACCTTTCCGGGATCGCGCGCCACCGCCCAGGTCAGCCCTGGTCCCGGCCCCGCGGCTCGGCGCGGCCGACGATCGTGCCCGCCCGGTCGATGCACAGGACGTCGACGGCGACGGGGGCCCCGCGCAGCACGGCCAGGGCCTCGTCGCGGGCCCGCTCCGCCACCAGGTCGCCGAGCGGCACGCCGCGCGCGGCGCAGCGCTGGAGGGCGTCCAGGCCGGTGTTGGCGGACGCGACCTCGGCCGCCAGCTCCTCGTCCGCGCCGCCGAGGCGGGCCAGTTCCGCGAGGAAGCCCTTGTCCACCTGGGAGCGGGCGGAGTGCAGGTCCAGGTGGCCGGCGGCCAGTTTGGAGAGCTTGGCGAAGCCGCCCGCGACGGTCAGCCGGTCCACCGGGTGCCGGCGGATGTACTTCAGCACCGCGCCCGCGAAGTCGCCCATGTCGAGCAGCGCGTCCTCGGGCAGCCCGTGCACGGCCACCGCGACCTTCTCGGACGTCGAGCCCGTACAGCCGGCCACGTGCCGGCGCCCCGCCGCGCGGGCCACGTCGACGCCGCGGCGGATGCTGTCGATCCAGGCGGAGCAGGAGTAGGGGACCACGACGCCGGTGGTGCCGAGGATGGAGAGGCCGCCGAGGATGCCGAGGCGGGGGTTCCAGGTGGAGCGGGCGATCTCCTCGCCGTGGTCGACCGAGACCTCGATCTCCACGTCGCCCGTCCCGCCGTGCCGGGCCGCGACCTCGGCCACGTGCTCGGTCATCAGCCGGCGCGGCACCGGGTTGATCGCCGGCTCGCCCACCGGCAGCGGCAGCCCGGGGCGGGTGACCGTGCCGACGCCCGGTCCGGCCCGGAAGACCACGCCCGAGCCGGGCGGCAGGAGCCGTACGGTGGCGCGGACCAGGGCGCCGTGGGTGACGTCCGGGTCGTCCCCCGCGTCCTTGACGATCGCGGCCATCGCGTGGCCGGCGGCCAGCTCCTCCGCCGTCAGGGCGAAGGCCGGCGTCTGCCCCTTGGGCAGCGTGATCGTCACCGGGTCGGGGAAGTCCCCGGTGAGCAGGGCCGTGTACGCGGCCGTGGTGGCGGCCGTCGCGCAGGCCCCCGTCGTCCAGCCGGACCGCAGCCCGGTGTGCGCGAGCTGCGCGGCACGGCCGCCCTTCGCCTCGCCCGGGGCGCCGGCCTCCGTGGTGTCAGCCACGCCGGACACCCCCCGTAGGCTGGGCCTTCGACCCCATCAGGGGCACGGAAGCACGAACGGAAAGGCGGCGGGTGAGCGTGAGCGCCGAGCGCCACATCCTGATCCTGGGCGGCACTACGGAGGCCCGCCGGCTCGCTGCCGCGCTGGCCGGTGAACCCGCCCTGCGGGTCACCAGCTCGCTCGCCGGCCGCGTCGCCGCACCGCGGCTGCCCGCCGGGCAGGTGCGGATCGGCGGTTTCGGGGGTCCCGAGGGGCTGGCCCGGTGGCTGCGCGAGCAGCACGTCGACGCGCTCATCGACGCCACGCATCCTTTCGCCGACACGATCAGTTCCAACGCGGCGAAGGCCGCCACGGAGGCTCAGGTTCCGCTGCTGGCCGTCCGCCGCCCCGGCTGGACGGCGGGCCCGGGGGACGACTGGCGTCCGGTCGGGTCGCTGGCCGAGGCGGCGGAGGCGCTGCCCGGCCTGGGGAACCGGGTCTTCCTGACCACGGGCAGGATGGGACTCGCCGCCTTCGCGCACCTAGAGAATATGTGGTTCCTCGTGCGCTCGGTCGACGCCCCCTCGCCCCCGATGCCGCCCCGGACCGAGATCCTGCTGGCCCGGGGGCCCTTCACCGTCGAGGGCGAGCGCGAACTGCTGCGCCGGCACCGCGTCGACGTGCTGGTGACCAAGGACAGCGGCGCCGCGGCGACGGCGGCGAAGCTGGCCGCCGCCCGCGACGCGGGGATCCCCGTCGTCGTGGTCCGCCGCCCGCCCCTCCCGGCGGGCGTCCAGGCGGTGGCCGCTCCGGAGGAGGCGGTGGCGTGGGTACGGCGGACGGTGGGCGACTCCGCCGCCGTCCGCCCCTGAACGGGAGCGGAGGGCCGGCCGTCGGCGGGGCGTGAAGGCGGCGGACGCACGCCCTCGGCGCGTCCAACCACCGTGAAACACTGGTGAGTTGGTGTGCTCGCAGTGATCCGTGGTGTCCCTGCTCCACCCCGGACGCCCAAGCTCCGGGCGCGCACGCCGCCCCGCCCGCGTTCAACTGCGCATCCGCGCCCCCGCCCACGTGCGGCACGCTGGTCCCCGAAGCGTTCCGAGTACGTCCCGCAAGCGTTCCGGGGCCGGCCCCGGGGGGCCCGGCTTCAGGGAGTGTCGCGACGGTGTCCACGGATCCGGATCTCGCCGAATTCCACCGCTGGTTCGAGGAGCGCCGCGCCGCGCACGCCTACCGGGTGACCCGGGTGCCGCTGGCGAAGCTGGACGGCTGGAGCGCGGACCCGGAGACCGGCGACCTGCGCCACCGCAGCGGACGGTTCTTCGGCGTGCACGGCCTGGACGTCCGGGTGCCCGGGCGCGCGGTGGAGGAGTGGCGGCAGCCCGTCATCAGCCAGCCGGAACACGGCGTCCTCGGCATCCTCGTCCGGGACTTCGACGGCGTCCCGCACTGCCTGCTCCAGGCCAAGATGGAGCCCGGCAACGTCAACGCCCTTCAGCTGTCGCCCACCGTCCAGGCCACCCGCAGCAACTACACCCGCGTCCACCGGGGCCGCGCGGTGCCGTACCTCGACCTGTTCACCACGCTGGGCCGCGGCCGGCCGCTCGCGGACGCGCTGCAGAGCGAGCAGGGCGCCTGGTTCCTCGCCAAGCGCAACCGCAACATCGTCGTCCGCACCGTACGGGACGACGAGGACGTCCCGGTCCTCGACGACTTCCGCTGGTTCGGCATGGACGAGATCGGCCGGCTGCTCGCCGTGGACGACCTGGTCAACATGGACACCCGGACCGTGCTCTCGCACCTCGCGGACACCGCCGCGCCCGCCGCCGCCCGCTTCCGCGGACGTCCGCTCCACACCCTCCCCGAGCTCCTCAACTGGCTCGTCCACCACAGAACGGCGGAGCCCACCGAGCGCCGGCGCATACCTCTGCGCGAGACGACCGGCTGGCGGGTGACCGACGACGAGGTGTGCCACGAGGAGGGCCGCTACTTCCGGATCATCGGCGTCGACGTCCGGGCGGGCAGCCGGGAGGTCGCCTCCTGGTCCCAGCCGCTGCTCGCCCCCTGCGGCCAGGGCGTCGTCGCCTTCCTCGTCCGCGACATCGGCGGGACCCCGCACGTCCTCGTCCGGGCCCGCGCGGAGGCCGGCACCCTGGACACCGCCGAGATCGGCCCCACCGTGCAGTGCGTCCCCGCCAACTACGCCCACCTGCCGGAGGACCGGCGCCCGCGCCACCTCGACACCGTGCTGGCCGCCGCCTCGGAGCCGTCGTCCGGGCGCGTCCTGTTCGACGTGGTGCACTCGGAGGAGGGCGGCAGGTTCCACCACGCGCGCAACCGCTACCTGGCCGTCCGGGCCGGCGACGACGTCCCCCTGGAGGAGGGCGACGGCTACCGCTGGGCGACCTGCGGCCAGCTCGCCGAACTCAACCGGTACGGCGGCCTCCTCAACGTGGAGGCCCGCACGCTGCTCGCCTGCATGGGGTTCATCCCGTAACGGCCGCCGCGGCCGTTACGGGACACGTCACCGCTCGGGGTACCGCCGCGGCGTCCAGACGATGTCCTCGCCCTCGCCCGGGCCGCGGCGGACCGCACGGGTCTGCGTCGAGCCGACGATGAGGAGGGTGCGCATGTCGACCTCCTCGGGGACGAGTTCCCCGAGCCGGACGACGCGGACGCTCTCGTCCGGGCCGCCCACGTCCCGGCCGAGCACCACCGGGGTGTCCGGGGAGCGGTGCTCCAGGAGCAGGTCGCGGGCCTTGCCGACCTGCCAGACGCGGCTGCGCGAGCCCGGGTTGTACAGGGCGAGCACCAGGTCGGCCGCGGCCGCGGCGCGCAGCCGTTCCGCGATGACCTCCCACGGCTTGAGCCGGTCGGACAGGGAGACGACGGCGTAGTCGTGGCCGAGCGGCGCGCCCGCCCGGGCCGCCGCCGCGTGGGCGGCCGTCATGCCCGGCACGATCCGCACCGGGATGTCGCGGTACGGGCCCTCCGACGCGACCTCCAGGACGGCGCTCGCCATCGCGAAGACGCCCGGGTCGCCCGAGGAGACGACGGCCACCCGGCGCCCCTGCCGGGCCAGATCCAGGGCGAAGTCGGCGCGCTCCGACTCCACCTTGTTGTCCGAGGCGTGCCGGCGCTGCCCGGGGCGGACGGGCACCCGGTCCACGTAGGTGCTGTAGCCGACGACGTCCTGCGCGGCGGCCAGTTCGCCGCGCGCCTCCGGCGTCAGCCACCGCGGCCCGGCCGGGCCGAGGCCGATCACGACGACCTCGCCGCCGTCCGCCTTGGCGGGCTCCGGGACGGGGCCGGTGGCGGCGGCCACCCGGCTGGGCAGCACGGCCACGGAGAAGTACGGGACGGACTCCGGGTCCACCTCCGCCACCCGCCCGGTGCGCTCGCCGGGCATCGTGGCCCGCTCCACGTACCGCGCCTCCGCCAGTCGCCCGGAGCGCTCCAACGCGCCCCGCACGGTGGGGAAGGTGCGGCCGAGCTTCATCACCACGGCCGAGTCGGTCGACGCGAGCCGCGCGGCGAGCTCCTCCTCGGGCAGCGTGCCCGGCAGGACGGTCAGCACCTCCTCGCCCTCGACCAGCGGCTCGCCCAGCCGCGCCGCGGCGGCGCTGACGGACGTGACGCCGGGGACCACCTCGGTCGGGTAGCGGTGGGCCAGCCGCTTGTGCATGTGCATGTAGGAGCTGTAGAAGAGCGGATCGCCCTCGGCGAGCACCGCCACCGAGCGCCCGGCGTCCAGGTGCGCGGCCAGCCGCGCCGCGGCCTCCTCGTAGAACTCCTCCATCGCGCCCTTGTAGCCGCCCGGGTGGTCCGTGGTCTCCGTGGTGACCGGGTAGACCAGCGGCTCCTCGACGTGGTCCGCGCGCAGGTGCCGTTCGGCGATGGAGCGCGCGATGCTGCGGCCGTGGCGGGCGCTGTGGTACGCGACGACGTCGGCCGCGGCGATGCACTCCACCGCCCGCAGGGTCATCAGCGCCGGATCGCCGGGGCCCAGCCCCACCCCGTAGAGGCGGCCGGTGGCCGGGGACTGCTGCTCGCTCACTCTTCCTCGCTCGCTATCGCGTTGATCGCGGCGGCGGCCATGGCGCTGCCGCCGCGCCGCCCGCGCACCACCAGGTACTCCAGCCCCAGCGTGTTCTCCGCCAGGGCGTCCTTCGACTCGGCCGCGCCGATGAACCCGACGGGTATGCCGAGCACCGCCGCCGGGCGCGGCGCGCCCTCGGCGACCATCTCCAGCAGCCGGAACAGCGCCGTGGGCGCGTTGCCGACGGCCACCACGGCCCCGTCCAGCCGGTCCCGCCACAGCTCCAGGGCGGCGGCGCTGCGCGTCGTGCCCATCCGGGCGGCGAGCTCCGGCACGGCCGGGTCGGTGAGGGTGCACAGCACCTCGTTGTCGGCCGGCAGCCGCTTGCGGGTGACGCCGGAGGCGACCATGTTGGCGTCGCAGAGGATCGGCGCGCCCGCGAGCAGCGCCTTCCGGGCCGCGGCCACGGCCTCCGGGGAGTACGCGAGGTCGCGGACCAGGTCCGTCATCCCACAGGCGTGGATCATGCGGACCGCCACCCGGGACACGTCCGGCGGCAGTCCGCCGAGGTCCGCCTCGGCGCGGATGGTGGCGAAGGACTGGCGGTAGATGGACGCGC
>NZ_JAIQLH010000133.1 GCF_020037025.1 Streptomyces huiliensis
CGGATGGTGGCGAAGGACTGGCGGTAGATGGACGCGCCGTCCTTGTCGTAGTCGAACACTGTGCTGCCTCTGCCTCGCTCGCTGGGCTTGCTGGTCGCGCTCGCGCGCGGGGGTGCGCTCACGCGCTGGTCGTTCACGCGCTGGTCGTTCACGTGCTCGGGGGGCCGCCCGGCCGGTGCCGGGGGCGCGCCGGGCGGCGCGGCGGCGCGGTCGTCCTCGTCGTCATGGTCGGTACATCTATACATCGGCCGTGCTCCGGCGGTACGCGGGGCCCGGCCGGCGGGCGGCCGTACCGTCACGGCGTCCCGGCGCGGGCGGCGGCCACAGCGGCGGGCAGGCCGGACGCGGTGACGGTGACGGGGTGCACGCCGTCCTCCGCCTCCCCGCCCCCGGTCCGTACCGCCACGCGATAGCCGTCGTCCGTGGCCAGGACGTCGACCCACGTACCTCCGGGGTGTCCGCAGCGCCGCTCGCACCCCGACCAGTACACCGGCAGGTCTCCGGCGTCGCCAGGGCGCGTGCCGGCGAGCGCGGCGCTCGCGTCGGCGCGCACGTCCGCGCGCGACTTGGCGCACCCCGGGCGCCCGGC
>NZ_JAIQLH010000134.1 GCF_020037025.1 Streptomyces huiliensis
GCGGGGCCGGCGCGGGGCCGGAAGCCATTCGGGATGCACCGGGATGAGGGGTGCGTCACAGCGGGAAAGAGGCTCTGGAGAGAGACCTCGTACGGCTGAGCCCGGAGGCTGTGACGGGCCTCTCGAAGCGGTTCGCGTGAAGCATCCGGTCATGATGCGGTCCGCTGTGCGGACAGCCAACCGAGATTCACGTGGTGGTGGAGCTGTCCGAGCACGTCCCGCCATGCGGCGATCGCCGCCGGACAGCACTCGCGCAGCCGGGGTCGGACTTCTTTCGGCTCACACCGTGCCGGTCGCGGTGGCGGGAGGCGGTCATCGGTCTCGGACACGGCTGACAGCGCACCGGCCTGATCGGCGCCGAACCGATCAGCACCGCGCCGATCAGCACCGAACCGATCAGCACCGGGCCGATCAGCACCCGTCCGAGCCGGCCGCCGCCTCGATGCCGTCCAGCAGGACGGCCAGCCCGGCCGCGAAGACGTCGTCGGTCTCGCGCTCCCAGGCGTCCGCCGGATCCTCGTCCCCGGCGAGCGGGCTCTGGGAGGACGCGAGCCGCGTCGACAGCGGGAAGCGGTCGGCGAAGTCGGGGGCGAGCTCGTTCAGGAGCGTCACGCGCGTGCCCCACCAGTCCTGGTCGGATACGCCGGTCACGGCCGCCGCCCGGCGGGTCTCGGCCGCCGTCCGGGCCGCGCCCTGGACGAAGTGGAGCAGCGAACTCACCACCGCCCGCAGGGTTCCGGCCCGCAGCCCGGCCCCCGACAGGGCGCGGAGCAGCGCCTCCAGGACGGCCTGCTCGTGCGGCCCGAGGACCGGGCGCGCGTACGAGACCTGGAGCACCCACGGGTGCCGCAGGTAGAACGCTTTGAGGTCCGACGCCCACGCCGTCACCTCACTCCGCCAGTCCTCGCCCGGCGACCGCCCGGTGGGGAGTTCGGCGTGCACCCGGTCGTACATGACGTCGAGGAGCTCGGCCTTGCCGGGCACGTACGTGTAGAGCGCCATCGACGAACACCCCAGCCGCTCGGCCACCGTGCGCATCGACAGCCCCGCCGCCGACGCGGCCTCGTCGGCCACCGCGATCGCCGCCTCGACGATCGCGTCGACGGTCAGCCCCGGCTTGGGCCCCGGGGCCCTGCGCCCCGACCGCGCCTCCGCCCGCCCCCAGAGCAGCGTCATGGACGCCGTCGGGTCGCCCTGCCCGGCGATGATGCCCACGCTCGATCTCCTTACGCCCTACGGTATCGTCATCCCCGCCGAACACTTTACATCCTACGGAATTGGCCACCGCCGGCCGGAACAGGGAGACAGCCGTGATCGAAGCGAGGCTCCACGACGGAAGCGTGCTCCCGGTCGAGGTCCACGGCACCGGGCCCGTCACCGTGCTGCTCCCGGTGGACCCCCGGCCCGCCGAGGGCGCCCGGGCCGAGGAGCTGCGGCGCTGGGGCGTCGACCCCGCCCTGGGCCGGTCGCTCGTACGCGGCCTCGGTGACGCCGGGTTCCGCGTCGCCGCCTTCGCCTACGAGGACCACCGCATGGCCCACCCCAGGCCCGACGCCCTCACCCCGGACGCCATCACCGCCGACCTCCTGGCCGTCGCCGACGCGGCGGGCGCCGAACGGTTCGCCTTCTACGGCTACTCCTGGCTGGCCCTGAGCGGCCTCCAACTCGCCCTGCGCACCGACCGGCTCGCGGCCTTGGCCATGGGCGGCTTCCCGCCCCTCGGCGGCCCGTACGCGGAGATGCTGCGCGTCACGAAGGCGGCGCACGCGATGGCCGGTTCCGCCGCCCGGGAGACGCCGGCCGCGACCTCGCACCCCGACGACTACGACTGGTCGTCCGTGGAGGTGTCCGCCACCGAGGCCCAGACCCGGCAGTTCGTGACGCTGTACGAGGCGTTGCGCGACTTCGACGACCGGGCGGCGCTTCCGCAACTGCACTGCCCGCGCCTGTGCTTCGCCGGCTCCTCGGACACGATCCCCTACGGCGAGGGCTGGGGCGGCGTCACCGTGGACATCGCCGGCGCGGTCGCCGCCGGGCGCGCGGACCTGGCCGCCGCCGGCTGGGAGGTGCACCTCCTCGACGGCCTCGACCACACGCAGGCCATGCAGCCGGCACACGTCCTGCCCGTCCTGCTTCCCTGGCTGGCGGCTTCACGCTCCGCTCTGGACGGTGATGTACGTCCACCGAGGTGAGAGCGTTCCGCCGTCAACCGGAGTGCCTGGGAGTTCCGTTTCCGGCTCGGACGCCCCGCCCCGCCTCCTAAGCTCGGCCGCGCCACAGCTCACCGCCGGGGGGTTCCCACCATGTCCGATCCGGAACGGCTCGACCCGTCTCGGGGCGTCATCGCACGCTACGCGGCGCGGTTGCGGGAGCTGCGCGTCGAGCGCGGCCTGACCCGGGCGGAGGTCGCGGACCGTGTCTTTCTGTCGTACAGCGCGATCGCGAAGTTCGAGACGGGTCAGCGCTTCCCCGTCGAGGAGGCGGCCCAGTTACTGGACGAGGTCCTTGAAGCTGACGGTAAGCTGTTCGACCTTTGGGACGACATCCAGGAGAGCCCGGACACGAGGTGGGCCAAACAGCACTACGACTACGAGTCGCGCACCGTGAAGTTTCGCCACTACACCGACTTCATGCCCGCACTCTTGCAGACGGACGACTACTTGACGGCCCTCCTCAGGCGCGGCCTACCGGAGGCTGGGGGCAACCTGGAGGCAAAGGTCAGGTATCGCCAGAAAAGGCGCGCCCTCCTTGAAGGGCCTGATCAACCTGAGTTCCACGCCGTCATCTTGGAAGCTGCCCTGCACTGGCGCGTTGGAGACGACCGGATCATGCGCGGCCAGTTGGCACACCTGCTCGCCTCAGCACGCAAGCCGCGTATCCACCTGCGCATAGTGGCGTTCGACCGCGTCCCGCCGTTCGACGGGCTCACGAACCTGACCATGGCGACAATCATGACGCTCCGCAGCGGGCAGTCGATCGTGTACCAGCCCGGAATCGTCAGAGGCACCTACATCTCCAAACCGTCAGAGGTCGCCGAGTACGTATCCCTGTACGATTCCCTCGAAGGCTGGGCTCTTTCACCTGAGGCGTCGACTGCCCTTATCCAAAAAGTGCTTGAGGAGAAGTACCGTGCCTAGCGTCTCCACGGATCCCTATGTGACCACCTGGCGAAGCAGCAGTTACAGCATGGGCGAGGACAAGTGTCTTGAGGTATCGGACCAATACCCCGACCTGATACCCGTCCGCGACAGCAAAACCCCCACCGGCCCCACCCTCACCATCCCCACCCCGGCCTGGTCCGCCTTCGTCACGGCGCTCGTCGAGGGGAACGGCCTCACCTCTCTCTAGGGCGTGTCCGACGGGTCGCGTGACTGGCTGGCTGGCGGATCGTTTCGGACGACGTGGGGCGGGGTGATCTATCGGATGGCGAATGGGCTCGGTTGGAGCCGCACCTACCCAGGAACGTGGGACGGGGTGGGCGGTGGAAGTGTCACCGGACGGTGATCAATGGAATTCTCTTCCGGTTGCGGACCGGCGTTCCATGGCGGGATTTGCCAACAAGGTTCGGGAAGTGGAAGACCGCTCATGACAGACATCGCCGCTGGTCGGCGGACGGCACGTGGGACAGGATCCTGCGGGCCGTCCAGGCCGATGCTGACACGGAGGGCCGGATCGACTGGTCCATGGTGAGTGTGGACTCCACGGTGTGCCGTGCCCACCAGCACGCAGCCGGTGCCCGAAAGCAGGCACCGCACAAGCCCGGCAAACGCACCCGGCCGGCCCAGCACCGTGCTGACGAAGCTCTCGGCCGCTCTCGCGGTGGGTTGAGTACGAAGATCCATCTGGCCAGCGAGGGTGGACTGCGCCCGCTCGCTCTGCTGCTCACACCCGGCCAGTGGGGTGACGCACCGCAGATGATTTCGGTGCTGGACCGCATCCGGGTCCCGCGCCCCAAGGGCGGGCATCCTCGTACTCGCCCCGATCACGTGGGCGGCGACAAAGCGTACTCGTCCCGCCGTAACCGCCGTTACCTGCGTAGGCGGCAGATCAAACTCACCATTCCCGAGCCGAAAAGCCAGCGGGCCAACCGGCGGCGCCGTGGCAGCGCCGAGGGCCGGCCTACTGGTTTCGATACGGCGGTCTACCGGCGCAGGAACGAAGTTGAGCGGACGATTAACGCGCTCAAGGCGTCCAGGGCTGTGGCGACTCGCTTCGACAAGCGGGCGTATGTCTACCACGGCACGGTCACCGTGGTCGCCATACGCCTGTGGCTCCGCCCCTGCCCGGCCGACCGGATCTAGCGGGTGGTCCAGGTGACGACGACGCTGCCGGGCTGGCCCGTGGTCCAGCCCTTGGGCTGCCTGCTCCCGGGGCATGTCCGGTAAGCCGTCTACATCCCACCGGACATGCCCCCAGGCCGGGTCAGCCCCTTCCGGGCTCCCCCAGGATCTGTGTAACGGTGAAGCTAACGAACTCGGCGGGGCGTGCCACGGCGATACCGATGTCGCAGTTCACACGGCCCTGCGCAACGGATTCCGGAGAGTTGTTGGTCTCGTCGCAGATGACGTAGAAGGCTTGGTCGGGTGTCAGGCCCGCCAAGGCCCCCTGCTGCCAGCTTTGCGTGAGGATGGTGAGGGCCCCTCCACGAAGCGTGGCCCACAGCCGGTCGTCATTGGGCTCGAAGACAGCCCAGGTGCTGCTTTGCCTGATCGAATCGGAAAGGAACGACACGAGCCTCTTCTCTCTCATGTCCTCCTGCGGGAGAGATGCCGGCGCAGGGCCTTTGGAGTTCGGCGTCGTCATGAGAGCCTCCTGGTGCCGCTTCGAGTGGATCGTCAGCGCATGACGTTGCCATAGCGGCCGGGGCAGGCGGGCCTGAATGTCCCGGTTGGCCTAAAACAGGCGGTGAGCTCCAGGGAGCATGTCCTGGCCCCGTGCCCC
The DNA here is from genome assembly GCF_020037025.1 of Streptomyces huiliensis. Lineage (GTDB taxonomy): Bacteria > Actinomycetota > Actinomycetes > Streptomycetales > Streptomycetaceae > Streptomyces > Streptomyces huiliensis. The sequence continues at coordinate 4,942 of NZ_JAIQLH010000134.1, forward strand.
GTCATCTAGGCGGTGTCCGACGGGTCTGGTTACTGGGCGGCACCCACGTCGTTCCACCGCTCGTGGGACGGGGTGATCTATCAGACTCAGAGTGGGCCCGGCTGGAGCCGCACCTACCGCAGAGCATCGGACGGGGTGGACGGTGGAAGTGCCACCGAACGGTGATCAACGGCATTCTCTTCCGGCAGCGGACCGGTATCCCGTGGCGGGATCTGCCGCCGCGGTTCGGGAAGTGGAAAACGGTGCACGACCGGCATCGGCGCTGGTCAGGGGATGGCACCTGGGACAGGCTTCTGCGAGCTGTCCAGGCCAACGCTGACGCTGAGGGCCGGATCGACTGGACCATGGTCGGTGTGGACTCGACATCCTGCCGCGCTCACCACCACGCCGCCGGCGCTCGCGGATGCCCGCCACGCGTTCCGGGACAACGCGACCGGCCTGCTCAGCACCGCGACGACGAGGCCCTGGGCCGGTCCAGGGGCGGACTGACTTGCAAGATTCATCTGGCCAGCGACGGCAGACGACGCCCCCTCGCCATCCTCATCACCCCGGGACAGTGGGGTGATGCCCCACAACTCATCCCCGTACTCGAACGTATTCGTGTTCCCCGCCCTGCCGGAGGCCAGCCGCGTTCGAGGCCCGACCACGTCAGCGGCGACAAAGCGTACAGTTCCCGCCGTAACCGCTGCTACCTACGGCGTCGCCAGATTCGGCACACCATCCCCGAACGCAAAGACCAGCGGGCCCACCGCCGTCGCCGAGGCAGCAGGGGCGGTCGACCCGCCGGTTTCGACCAGGCACGGTATGCCCGCAGGAACGAGGTGGAGCGGACCATCCTGGCGCTCAAGGGCTTCCGGGCCGTGGCCACCAGATAGGACAAGAGGGCCTACGTGTTTCAGGGCACGGTTACCCTCGCCGCGATCCAGCTATGGCTGCGCTAGTCAGCCTTGTCCTTCTTCTCTTCAACCTCGTACCCCATCCCTTCCCTTGCGGCGTTCGCAAGAAGGCCGTCGTCCTGACCGGCATCCCACGAGAACGTACCGGCCAGGCCGCGCTCCTTCGATGCAGGACCGGAACCCTTCGAGACCGGCTTCTTCTCAGCCATGCGCATACCTCCTGACGATGATCACAACGGGTCCACTGTAGAGCCGCCAACCTTGCGTCGGAGGCGGATACCTAGTCCCCCCTTTTGGCTCTGTTCACGAGAACGGACAGCAGATGTTCACCACTTCGGGAGGCACCTGCGCCGGCCCCTGTTCGAGCGGCGGTCTTCGTGACCCGGCGCCGCATTCCACGGCGCCGGGCGGCCCGTCGGACGTCAGACGGTGGGCGTCGCGAAACGATAGTCCGCCGTAGCCATCTGCTCTTGGCGCTGCCCGATGAGCACCTGACCTTCCGGCGCGCGGACGTCGTGCTCCGACTCCTGGCCGGCAGTAATCCACGCGCCGGACGTGAAGGACAGGGGGTACTCGGTGCCGTTGATGTGCACGGTCACCCGGGCCGACCGGACCTGTTCGCTCTCGTCGCCCGAGTGCAAGCGGCCCACCAGGGCCTCGCCCGATGGGCACACGAACTCGAAGTTGGACCCCCGCCGCGGATTAATCTCCACCCAGGAACCGGAGTCGACGGACGTGTCGTACACGCCATCGGTGGTCACGACAACCATGCGAGCGTGGAGGTAGCGGGTCTCACCGTTCACGTCCCCATTGTGGGAGTAACCCACCAGGACCCTTCCTTCCGGAGCGACGTAGGGGGTGCCGGCCTTGATCGCGTCGCTGGCCTGCAGGTCACGCACCTGGACGCTCCAGCCCTCAGAACCCATCAGTGAATCCTCCTCGCGTCATGGGATCAGCCGACCGTCGGCAGGTCCGACGCCATCCTCATCAGACCAACAGCCTCTGCCCCCGCAAAGACCAAAAAGCCACTCAACCGGGGCAGCATTTGGCTGGTTCATCATCGATGCCCGCTAGCCGTTCGAATCTTCCAGGCGGCGCAGGTGCCTCCCGAAGTGGTGAACATCTGCTGTCCGTTCTCGTGAACAGAGCCACCCTTTTGGTGACCCCTCGGACAGGCCCTAGCTCCGATGTCGATCCGGCCACGTCCGCTCCGACTTCATGATGTGCGGCGCCCCGTCGCACGGTGACGCGACAGGAACTGGCGAGGAAGACGTGGATCAACTGCTGAGAGTCATGAACTTCAACGTCTCGAGTGACGGAATCGGTGCCGGTGAGCACCAGAGTCTCGAGCGGCCGTTCGGCCACGATCATCCGGAGAGGCTGTTCGCCTGGGCCGGAGCCACGGCGAGCTGGCCCATGCGCACGGAGCCCGGGGGGAGTCGGGGCCTCGACGACTACTTCACGCGGGACTTCGCGCGCGGCATCGGTGCCGAGATCATGGGCCGCAACAAGTTCGGGCCCCAGCGCGGCCCCTGGCAGGACCACGAGTGGCGCGGCTGGTGGGGGGAGGAGCCCCCGTTCCGCACTCCGGTGTTCGTCATGACCCACCACACGCGACCGTCGTTCACGCTCTCCGACACCACGTTCCACTTCGTCGACGACGATCCGGCCACGGCCCTCGAACGGGCGCGGGAAGCGGCGCAGGGCAAGGACGTCCGGCTCGGCGGCGGAGTCACCACCATCCGGCAGTTCCTCGATGCCGGCCTCGTCGACACCATGCACGTGGCGGTCTCGCCGGTACGGCTCGGGGCCGGACTGCGGCTCTGGGAGTCCCCCGACGAACTGCTCGACCGGTTCCACCTGGAGGTCGTGCCCAGCCCGAGCGGCGTGACGCACCACCTGTTCTGGCGAAGGTGACGTGAGGGCCCGCCGGCCGCGGCCAGCGGGCTTCTGCCGGGTGACCGTCCGGCGGGCGGCCTGGCGGACGACCACGGGTAAAATCGCCGGTGACGAGGGCCGCACCACGCCCCCGGTGAAGATCCGACGCTCCGCGGGAGAAAAGCGTGCGCGAGTCCCTGACGCCCGGTGCCGCCGCCTGTCCGCCGTGACGGTGTGACGCTTCACTGCCGGGCGTGAGACGGAAGACCTGGGACGTGAGCCCGAGCGCCGTCGCGCGCGACCCGCTCCGTCCGGCCCGCTCCTCCCTTCTCCGCTCCCCTTCTCCCGCACGCACCAGCCCGCCGACGGTCGCGTGCCCGAGCACGAACAGGTTTACTTCCCCTTGTCTTCTGCCGCTGCCACCGCCGCGTCCCCGGCCGCGCGCCTGCGCGCCGCCCTGAAGCCCGACTGGCTGTCCGACCCGAAGGTCTGGCGCACGGAGGTCCTGGCCGGCCTGGTCGTCGCGCTCGCGCTGGTCCCGGAGGCGATCGCGTTCTCGGTGATCGCCGGGGTGGACCCGGCGATCGGCCTGTTCGCTTCCTTCAGCATGGCCGTGGTCACCGCGATCGTCGGCGGCCGGCGGGCGATGATCTCCGCCGCCACCGGCGCCGTGGCCCTGGTGATCGCGCCGCTGAACCGCGAGCACGGCCTGGGTTATTTGATCGCCGGGGTCATCCTCGCCGGTGTCTTCCAGATCGCCCTCGGCGCGCTGGGGGTGGCGAAGCTGATGCGGTTCGTGCCGCGCTCGGTGATGGTCGGTTTCGTGAACGCGCTCGCGATCCTCGTCTTCCTGGCGCAGCTACCCGAGACGAGGAACGTTCCCTGGGCCGTCTACCCGCTGATCGTCGGCGGGCTTGCGCTCATCGTCCTCCTCCCGAAGCTCACCACCGTCGTCCCCGCCCCGCTCGTCTCGATCATCGTGCTCACGGCGATCACCGTCGGCGCGGGCATCGCGGTGCCGACCGTGGGCGACAAGGGCGACCTGCCCTCGTCCCTCCCGGTGCCGGGGCTCCCGGACGTTCCGTTCACCCTCCACACCCTCACCACGATCGCGCCGTACGCGTTCGCGATGGCGCTGGTCGGGCTGATGGAGTCGCTGATGACGGCGAAGCTGGTCGACGAGATCACCGACACTCGCTCGAACAAGACCCGCGAGTCGGTCGGCCAGGGCGTCGCCAACATCGTCACCGGCTTCCTGGGCGGCATGGGCGGCTGCGCCGTGGTGGGCCAGACGATGATCAACGTGAAGGTCTCGGGCGCCCGGACCCGCCTGTCCACGTTCCTCGCCGGCGCTTTCCTCATGGTGCTGTGCGTCGTCTTCGGGCCCGTCGTCTCCGACATCCCGATGGCCGCACTCGTCGCCGTCATGGTCATGGTGTGCTTCGCGACCTTCGACTGGCACTCCGTCGCGCCGAAGACCCTCCGGCGGATGCCCGCAGGGGAGATCGCGGTCATGGTGATCACGGTCGCGCTCGTCGTGGCCACCCACAACCTGGCCGTCGGCGTCGTCGCCGGTTCGATCACGGCGATGGTCGTCTTCGCCAAGCGCGTCGCCCACCACGCCGACGTGACGGCCGTCACCGATCCCGACGACGGCGGGACGGTCGTCTACCGGGTCACCGGCGAGCTGTTCTTCGCCTCCTCCAACGACATCGCCGAGCGGTTCGACTACGCCGGGGACCCGGAGAAGGTGGTGATAGACCTGTCCGCCGCCCACGTCTGGGACGCCTCGTCCGTCGCCGCCCTCGACGCCGTCGAGGCGAAGTACGCCCAGCGCGGCAAGACCGTCGAGATCACCGGTCTGAACGCTCCGAGCGCCGACCTCCACGGCCGGCTCACCGGCGAACTGACCGGTCCCTGACGCCGCCTGCGGGAAGGGGCGAGCACCGCCTCGCCCGCGTGTCACCACCGGCTCATGGCGTTCTCAGCTCGTGGCTTGCGGCACGGCTCTTCGCGATGTTCCGGATCTTCTTCCTGCTTCCCGACTCGGCGAGCAGCGCGAGTACCGCCGGTGACGTCGATTCCTCGGCGAGAACGCGCTGCATCCAGTCCGTGACCTCCGCCAACTCGGCCGGTGTCGGCACGTGACCGGCCCGGAGGGACAGATAGAACAGCCAGTCGTGGACGCGGCGGCGGATGAACTCGCGATGCCCCTCCGTCTCGAGCCGCTCGACCTCCGGCAGTATGCCGGCCGACCACTGCCGGAGCTCGGCGGGACCGCTCGCCGTCATCGCGGTCCTGTCCACGAGGGCGACCACCGCCGTCTTGGCTCCCATCTCGTCGGTGTCGCGCAGGATCGCGGCCACATCGACACGCGGTGTCATCACTTCATCCCTCTCGCAGGGCTCGCAGGGCTCGCAGGGCTCGCACGGCTCGCAGGGCCGGACTTCACATCGCGGGCATCTTCCTCCGGTCCGCACGCTGATCCAAACGAAGCGGCCCGGCCCGCGCGACCGACTCCCCCGTTCGAAACGCGCACACGTCAGCGAACACACATCGTCACCGAAGCGGCTTTCGGACAATCGACATCGCACCAAGCATGAGCCCTTCAATGGCCGGGGCAGCCATCTACGGCACGTTGCGTGACGAATCAGTCACAAACAGTCGCCTCCTGGCCGACGAAGGGACGCCGTGTGAGCACACCTGCCCCCAACCAGTCTTTCCGTGTCAGCAAGCCCGCCGACATCACCTACGCCGTGTGGGACACCACGCGCTTCGAAACCGGCAGCACCACCTGGGTCGCGGTGCCCGGGGCCGAGATCGACCTCAAGCTCGGTCAGGGGCGTCCGTCCTGGGCGCCCTGTTCGTGGCCACGTTCAGTGCCGAAGCGCTCTGCAACGCTCCGGACGACAACCAGGTCCTGAAGGCGACGGTCTTCTTCGGCGACCGGCAGGCCGAGCCCGTCAGCGACAACCACCGTTTCGCGACCGCCCGCGGCCACGTCGAATGGTCCAGCCACACGCTGATCCGCACGGCGCGCTTCGAGCCCGACCTCGCCGTACGGGACGTGACGGCGCGGGTCAAACTCCAGCTGGGGCAGGGCACGGACGGCAACGGCGGCGTACAGAACTGGGTGCTGCGAGTCGAGCGGTTCAACCTCTGATTCCACCGGTTCCACGACGACCGCGAGGGGGGAAGATGAACGACGACCAGGTCACGTTCCACACGGGCCGCGACTACCAAGGCGACGCCCACACCTACACCATCAGTGACGACGTCAGGTTCACCGAAAAGGATCCGCTCAACGACGCGTTCCTGTCCGTGAAAGTCGGCCGGAAGGCCAGGATCCTCGCATGGCAGCACGGCAGTCAGCGCGGCGACTACCGTGAATGGGAGGCCGACCAGCCGGACATCGGTGACATCGGCGGCCTGACCCGCTTCAAGGTCACGGACAACAGCATCCCCGCCGAGCGGTTCGCGGTGGACCCCGGCGGGCCGCCCGACGTGCTCCTGGTCCCCGGTGGCAGCACCGGCTTCCCGGGCGTGGTCGTGCGGAACACCGGCCCGACGCCGGTCGGCAGCCGGACCGTCACCGCGGAACTGCCCGCCGACAAGGGCCTCCAGTGGGGTACCGCCGGGCAGCCCGACTGCCAACTGACGGTGCTGGACGGCGCGGTGTACCCGGGCACCCTCTCGTCCGATGGCCGCACCCTGTTCTTCGACGGCGTCGACCTGGACATCCCGCCGGACGGCAAGCGGGTGATGTGGGTGGCCGTCAGCGCCGTCCCCGAGGCCCTGTCCACGACGACCGCCCTCCGCTTCACGGTCGGCGAACGCGCCTCCGACTCCACCCCCGTCCGCGTCAGCAGGTCGCCGTTCACCGTCGAACCCGGCGGCCCGCCCGACGTCGTCCTCCAGCAGGGCGGAGCCGTCGGCTACCCGGGCGTACGGCTGACCGGCGGCACGAACGACCCCATCGCCCCGCAGACCGTCACCGTCACATTCCCCGAGGACACCCGGCTGGTCTGGGGACGACCCGACCACCCGGACGACCAGTTGACCGTCCTCGACGCCCACGGTGCGCCCACCGTCCACAACGGGAAGTTCTCGGAGGACGGGCGGACCCTCACCTTCACCGGCGTCGACACCGGCCTCTCCGGCACCGGATCGCACTCCGTCATGTGGGTGGACGTCAGCGCGGCCGAGGACGCCGAACCGGTGCGCACCGCCCTGTCGTTCGCCGTCGGCGAGCAGGACTCGCCCTCCACGCCCGTGGTCGTCGCGCCGCCGCCCCTGTTCGGCGTGGAGCCGGGCGGCCCGCCCGACGTCACCGTCACCCAGGGCGGACCGCCCGGATATCCGGGGGTGAGGGTACGGGACACGGGTTCCTCCGCGCTGCTCACCGACGCGAAGGTGACCGCCGTCCTGCCGGCCGGGCACGGGCTGTCGTTCGTCGCCGAGGGCGGGTCCGACTGCCTGCTGACCGTGTGGGGCCAGGACACCGGCGAGGTCCGCTACGCCGGACACCTCTCGGAGGACGGGCAGACGCTCACCGTCGACCGGGTGCGTCTGAGCGCCCCGGCGGGCGGAGCGGCCGCGCTGTGGGTGGCGGTCGAGGCGGGGGCCGGCGCTCCCGCCGGGACCACGACACTCACGTTCACCGTCGGCGACGAGGAATCCCCCTCCAACCCGGTGCACATCGCGCCCTCGGAATAGGACGCGTCCGCCCCCGCCCGCCGCCGGGCGGGGCGTTCCCCACGACCCGGCCCCGCCCCGGAGGGAGTACTCGTACGTGAACACGGTGGCGCCCCACCGGCCCCGACTCGCCCCGACCCCCACCCCGCAGGCCATGACCATCACGGCCCGCGTGTACGGATACCCGCCCACCCACAACGCCGGATCCGAGTGGATGCTCCACTCGATGCTCCGCCCGCTGGCCGAACGCGGCCATCGTGTGACGGTCTGGCTCTCGCACCCAGGAGAGATCGAGAAGAGCTACGAGATCGACGGAGTGCGCGTCGTCCCGTACCAGGAGGGCCTCGACTTCGCCACCCACGCCCAGCGCGCGGACCTGCTCCTCTCCCACTTCGAGAACGTCCCGATCGTGATGGGGCTGGCCCGGGACCGCCGGATACCCGTGGCCGTGATCTGCCACGACGACTTCTCCACCAGCTTCCACAACGCGGCCGGTGCCGACCTCGTCGTCTACAACAGCGAGTGGA
>NZ_JAIQLH010000135.1 GCF_020037025.1 Streptomyces huiliensis
GTGATGGGGCTGGCCCGGGACCGCCGGATACCCGTGGCCGTGATCTGCCACGACGACTTCTCCACCAGCTTCCACAACGCGGCCGGTGCCGACCTCGTCGTCTACAACAGCGAGTGGATCCGGCGGGAAGGGGAGATCTTCTACGCCGACTACCCCGCCGAATTCCTGCCGAAGCACAGCATCGTCGTCCGCCCGCCCGTGCTCGCCGAGGAGTACCGCACCACCCCCGGCGACCGCGCGACCCTCGTGAACCTCAACGCCGACAAGGGAGGCGACCTCTTCTGGCAGATCGCCGCCTGGACCCCGGAGTGGGACTTCCTGGGCGTCCGCGGCGCGTACGGGCAGCAGATCATGCCGCCGCCGCGGCTGCCCAACTGCGAGGTCCTGGACGGGGTTCCCGGGAAGCGGATGCGGGAGCACGTCTACAGCCGGGCGCGCGTCGTGCTGATGCCGAGCCTGTACGAGTCATGGGGGCGGGTGGCGGTGGAGGCGTTCGCGTCCGGCATCCCCGTGATCGCCCACCCGACCCCGGGGCTGATCGAATCCCTGGGCGAGGCCGGCATCTTCGCCTACCGCGACGACCTCAACGCCTGGATCCACGCCCTGGTGTCCCTGAAGGACCCGCCCACCTGGCAACGCGCCTCACGCCGCGCCCGGGCCCGCTCCGACGAGCTGAGCGCCGTCCCCGACCTGGGGGTGTGGTGCGACGCGGTGGAGTCACTGCGGAGATCGAGCCGGATGCGGTGCCTCTGACCGTCCCGGCGGCCGACGACGAGCGTCGTCCGAGGAAAGGAGGCGAAACGACGGCGTAACGCGCCCCGCCTACCGTGGGCCGCATGAGCACCACGACGCACGGCACGACGAACGGCACGACGAACGGCACGACGAACGGCACGACGAACGGCACGACGAACGGCACGACGAACGGAACCGGGACGGATCCGGGCACCCCCCTGATCCGCCCCGGCACCGGGAACGACCTCGGCGAACTGACCCGGATCTACAACCACTACGTCGTCGAGACGCCGATCACCTTCGACATCGAGCCGTTCACGGTGGACCAGCGGCGTCCGTGGCTGCTGGAGCACCCGGATTCCGGTCCGCACCGGCTGCTCGTGGCCGAGCAGGGCGGGAAGCTGCTCGGGTACGCGACCAGCAGCGCCTTCCGGGCGAAGCACGCGTACGCGACGTCCGTGGAGACGACCGTCTACGTGGCGCCGGAGCACGTGGGGAACGGCGTCGGCGGGCTGCTCTACTCCGCCCTCTTCGAGGTGTTGGAGCGGGAGGACGTGCACATGGCGCTCGCCGGGATCACCGTGCCCAACGACGCGTCGCGACGGCTGCACGAGCGCTTCGGGTTCCGGCCCGCCGGGGTGTACGAGCAGGTGGGCCGGAAGTTCGGGAGGTACTGGGACGTGGCGTGGTTCCAGCGGCGGGTGTCCCGGGAGGGGTGACCCGGGAGGGACCCGGGAGGGGTCACCCGCGCAAGGTCACCCGATGCGGCCCGCCAGCGCGTCGAGTTCCGGCCGTGTGAGGCCCGTCAGCCGGGCGATCTCCGCCGCGTCGGCCGCGCCGCAGTCGACCGCGCGGAGCAGGAAGCCGGCGAGGGAGCGGGCCGTGGCCGGTTCATCCAGTACGGCACCGCCGCCTCCCGCCCCACCCGCGTAGGCGGCCAGCCGTCCCGCCGCCGTCTCCAGGCCCTCCCGGTAGAAGCCGTAGACCGCCGCGTACCGGGTGGGCAGGTGGGCGGGGTGCATGTCCCAGCCCTGGTGGTAGGCGCGGGCCAGCGCCCGGCGCACCAGCGCGTGGTGGTGGCGCCAGGCCGCGTGCACGCGCTCGCGCGGGCCCACCGGGAGGACGTTCGTCGAGCCGTCGGAGAGGCGGACGCCCGTGCCCGCCACGGCGACCTGCATCACGGCCTTGGCGTGGTCCGCCGCCGGGTGGTCGGGGGCCTGGTGGGCGGGGGCGACGCCGAGGGCCGCGCTGTAGTCGAACGTGCCGTAGTGCAGGGCGCTCACCCGGCCCTCCCCCGCGTCGAGCAGCCGGGCGACCGTGGCGCGGCCGTCCGGGCCCAGGACGGCCTGCGGCGTCTCGATCTGGACCTCGAAGCGGATCCGGCCCGCGTCCAGGCCGTGCGCCTTCTCGAACTCCCCGGCCACCTCCGCCATGGCCGTGACCTGCTCGGCGCGGCTGACCTTGGGGAGGGTGAGGACCAGTCCGGCGGGCAGTCCTCCGTTCCGCATGAGGCCGGTGAGGAAGACGTCGAGCGTGCGGACGCCCCGGTCCCGTACCGCCGCCTCCATGGACTTGGCGCGGATCCCGACGAACGGCGGTGTGCTCCCGTCCGAGACCGCGGCCGCCGTCAGTTCGGCCGCCCGCGCCGCCGCCTCGTCCTCCTCCGCGTCGGAGCGGTGGCCGTAGCCGTCCTCGAAGTCGACACGCAGGTCCTCCACTGGCTCCCGGGCGAGCTTGGCCCGGACGCGGTCGTGGACGGTGCCGGTCTCCACGCCGAGCGCGGCCGACAGCGCGTCCGCGTCCGGCGCGTGCTCGTCCAGGGCGGCCAGCGCCCGTTCGCCCCACGTACGGACGGTGTCCGCCGCGAAGGCGTCCGCCGGGACGTAGACCGTGTGGACCGGCTGCCGGGTGCCGGGGTCGCCGGGGTAGCGGCGCGCGAGGTCCGCGTCCACGCCGGCGAGGCGGGCCGTGAGGCGGTCCGTCAGCGTGCTGTCGAAGGTCGTCGTCACGCTCCGGTGCACAGGGCCCCACCCGCCATTCCGCCGCCGGGAGTTCAACAGTTCGTTGAAGCTAGCCGCGCCCCCGCCCGGTGGTCAACACCCCGGGAAACGCGGAGGGCTCCCGCACGCCGCCGCGCGCGGGAGCCCTGAGAGCGGCCCTGACGAGGGGATCAGCCCTTGCGGGCCTTGATCTCGTCCGTCAGCTGCGGGACGACCTCGAAGAGGTCGCCGACGACGCCGTAGTCGACCAGCTCGAAGATCGGCGCCTCTTCGTCCTTGTTGATGGCGACGATGGTCTTCGAGGTCTGCATGCCGGCCCGGTGCTGGATGGCGCCGGAGATGCCCGCCGCGATGTACAGCTGCGGGGAGACCGACTTGCCGGTCTGGCCGACCTGGTTGGTGTGCGGGTACCAGCCGGCGTCCACCGCGGCGCGGGAGGCGCCGACGGCACCGCCGAGCGAGTCCGCGAGGGCCTCGATCAGCGGGAAGTTCTCGGCACCGTTGACGCCGCGGCCGCCGGAGACCACGATCGCGGCCTCGGTCAGCTCCGGGCGGCCGGTCGACTCGCGCGGGGTGCGGGAGACGACCTTGGTGCCGGTGGCCAGCGCGCCGAAGGTGACGGCGAGCTGCTCGACCGTGCCCGCGGCCGGGGCGGCCTCGGGGGCGGCGGAGTTGGGCTTGACGGTGATGACCGGGGTGCCCTTGGTGACGCGGGACTTGGTGGAGTACGAGGCCGCGAAGACGGACTGCGTGGCCACCGGGCCCTCGTCGCCGGCCTCCAGGTCGACGGCGTCGGTGATGAGGCCGCCGCCGACGCGGAGTGCGAGGCGGGCCGCGATCTCCTTGCCCTCGGCGGAGGACGGGACGAGCACGGCGGCCGGGTTGACGGCCTCGTACGCGGCCTGGAGGGCGTCCACCTTGGGGACGACCAGGTAGTCGGCGAACTCTGCGGCGTCGGCGGTCAGCACCTTGACGGCGCCGTGCTCGCCGAGCACCTTCGCGGCCTCGTCGGCGCCGGCGCCGAGGTGGACGGCGACGGGCTCGCCGATGCGGCGGGCGAGGGTGAGCAGTTCGAGGGTGGGCTTGCGGACGGCGCCGTCCACGTGGTCTACGTAGACGAGGACTTCAGCCATGGCGTTGCTCTCCTGCGAGAAGTGTGCGGGCGGTTGCGGGGGTCCGGGCTCAGACGAACTTCTGGCCCGCGAGGAACTCGGCGAGCTGCTTGCCGCCCTCGCCCTCGTCCTTGACGATCGTGCCGGCCGTGCGGGCCGGACGCTCGGCGGCGCTGTCGACCTTCGTCCAGGCGCCGTCGAGGCCGACCTCGTCCGCCTCGATGCCCAGGTCGGAGAGGTCCAGCGACTCCACCGGCTTCTTCTTCGCGGCCATGATGCCCTTGAAGGAGGGGTAACGCGCCTCGCCCGACTGGTCGGTGACGGAGACGACGGCCGGGAGGGCGGCCTCCAGCTGCTCGGTGGCGGCGTCGCCGTCGCGGCGGCCGGTCACCTTGCCGTCCTCGACCGCGACCTGGGAGAGCAGGGAGACCTGCGGGACGCCCAGGCGCTCGGCGAGCAGCGCCGGGAGGACGCCCATGCCGCCGTCGGTGGAGGCCATGCCGCAGACGACCAGGTCGTAGCCGACGTGCTCGACGGCCTTGGCCAGCACCAGCGAGGTGCCCATGACGTCGGTGCCGTGCAGGTCGTCGTCCTCGACGTGGACGGCCTTGTGCGCACCCATGGACAGCGCCTTGCGGAGCGCGTCCTTGGCGTCCTCGGGGCCGACGGTGAGCACGGTGATCTCCGCGTCATCCGCCTCGTCGGCGATCTGCAGCGCCTGCTCGACCGCGTACTCGTCGAGCTCCGAGAGCAGGCCGTCCACGTCGTCGCGGTCGACGGTCAGGTCCTCGGCGAAGTGCCGGTCGCCGGTGGCGTCGGGCACGTACTTCACACAGACAACGATCCTCAAGCTCACGCCGGCTCTCCTACTGCATCGTCTCTTCAAAGCTGCCTTGGCAGGCAGCATAGGCGCCTCGGGGGGCGGGTCCCGGCCGGGGCCGGTTACGCCCACACCAGGATGTTACTCGCCAGTACATCGAGCGTGTCACCCGAGCGCAAGGCCGTTGACCTGTGATGTGGCCAACGCGCGGAACAGGGACGTCTCAGTCGCGCAGACCGTTGAAGCGTCCCTGGTGGTAGAGGAGGGGACGGCCGGTTCCGGCGTCGTCGCCCGTCACCGCCTCGGCGAGGACGACGCAGTGATCGCCGGCGGGCACTCGGGCCACCACGCGGCACACCAGCCACGCCAGCACCCCGTCCAGTAGGGGCACCCCCTCCGGCCCCGCGCGCCATCGGGTGGGCGAGGCGAAGCGGTCGGCGCCGCTGCGGGCGAAGACGGCGGCCAGCTCCTGCTGGTGCTCGCCGAGTATGTGCACGCCGATGTGCTCGGTGTCGGCCAGGACGGGCCAGCTGGACGAGCCGGTGCCGACGCCGAAGGAGACGATCGGGGGCGCGGCGGCCACGGAGGTGAGGGAGGTCGCGGTGAAGCCCACGGGGCGGTCGCCCTGCGCGGTGATCACGGCGACGCCGGCGGCGTGCCTGCGGAAGACCGAGCGCAGCAGCTCGGGGCCGGCGGTGCGGAGGGTGCTGAGGTCGGGCGAGACCGGCATGTGCTGTCCCCTTCAAGTCGAGCGAGTCGAGCCGGAGTGGTGCGGTAGCGGGTACTCACGGGCTCGGACAGCGCGCGCCGGGTGTCACCGGTACGTCCACGTACGTGTCTAACTGCGAGAGAAGTCCAGGCCACATGGCGTCACCTTGACGAGCCCCGGCGAGCGGCGTCAAGGGCCGCCGGGCATATGGGACTCGGATCACGATCATCCGCGACGGCCGGGGCCGACGGGACTCCCCCGCGGCCACGGCATGGACCGCGAAGGTGCGGTTCGCCCGTATTGCGGTTGAATGATCCGGAGAGCCTCGTCAGGGAGTTCCGCATGCTGATGTCCGATATCGAGCGGTGGCGGCGGGCGGAGCCGGCGCTGTCGGACGCTCCCGGGCCGGACGGCACGGCCCTGGCGCGGCACGTCTCGTCCGCCGACGGACTCCTCGCCGCGCTGCCCCCGCCCACCGAGCGGGACCCGGAGCAGCGCGGGCTCGCCCGCACGGTCCACCACGCCTGCCACCGCCTGCGGGCCCGCTTCCTCGACCTGCACGCCGAGCGGGTGCACCGGGAACTCACCGACGACGGACGGACCCCGCCCGCGGGCCTGGAGGACCTGGCGCACACCGCGGCCCACCGCTTCCCCGGCCTCGCCCCCGACCGCGAGCGGCTCGCCGGGGAACAGGCGCTGCCGCTGGAGCACAAGGAGGGCCTGGAGATCGCCCACGGCGTCCTCTTCCGCGCGCTGCTGCGCTCCCCGCGCTGCGGGCCGCGGCTGCTGGACGCGGCGCTGAGCCCCACGGCACGGGCCACGGCGCTGCTTCCGGAGTTCCGGCGGACCGGCCGCCTGGACCTGGACACGGTGACGATCGAACGCCGGGACGCCGTCGCCCATCTGACGGCCACTCGGACGCACTGCCTGAACGCGGAGAACAGCGCGTGCGTCGAGGCCATGGAGACCGCCGTCGACCTCGCGCTCCTGGACGACGGCGTCCGGGTGGGGCTGCTGCGCGGCGCGCCGATGACGCACCCCCGCTACCTGGGGCGCCGCGTGTTCAGCGCCGGGATCGACCTCAAGGACCTGCACCGGGGCCGCATCTCGCTCCTTCCCTTCTTCCTCCGCAGGGAACTGGGCTACGTGCACAAGCTGATGCGCGGCGTCGCGGTGGACGGGCGGGGGCGGGAGCGGGCCTGGCCGGAGGACACGGTCGCCAAGCCCTGGGTCGCGGTCGTGGACGCGTTCGCCATCGGCGGCGGGGCACAGATCCTGCCCCTGTTCGACTACGTGCTCGCCGGCTCCGACAGCTATCTGAGCCTGCCCGCCGCACAGGAGGGCATCGTGCCGGGCGCGTCCAACCTGCGCCTCGGCCGCAGGGTCGGGAGCCGCCTCGCCCGGCAGCTCATCCTCCACGGCCGCCGGATCCAGGCGCGCGAGGAGGCCGCCGGGACGTTCTTCGACGAGGTGGCGGAGGCGCGGGACCTCGACGCGGCGGCGGCGCGCGCCGTCGCCCGGCTCGACGACCGGGCCGTCGCCGCCAACCGCCGCATGCTGTGGCTGGCGGAGGAGCCCGTCGGCGCGTTCCGGGCGTACATGGCGGAGTACGCCCTTGAGCAGGCGCTGCGGCTGCACAGCGAGGACGTGGCCGGCCGGGTGGCGCGCTTCGGCGACCGGCGCCGCCCCGGAGCCCCGGAGAGCGCCTGATGTCCGGGGCCGCGGCCGGCGGGGGCGCGGACGGGCGGGCCGGGCGAGACGGCCCGGACGGGCCGGTTCTCGTGCTGGCCAACCGCCTCAGCAAGGTCGTGGCCGACACCTGGCCGCCGTCCCTCGCCGCGAAGGCCGTCGGCCAGTCGCCGCGCAAGGTCTGGCTCCTGCGCCCCGGCGACCTGCTGGTCGCCGCGGTCCCCGTACCGGGCCCGTTCCTCGCCTACGCGGCGGAGACGCTCGGCTTCTCCCCCACGGACGTCCGGACGCTGGCCGTGCCGCAGAGCGCCGGGGAGGAGATGACCGCCGCGGTCCGGCGCTCGGAGGCCGCCGGCCGGCTGCTCACGGCGTTCGCCCGCCGGCCCGGCGCACGCCTGCTGCCGTACGCCCTGGACGAGCCGGTCGTCCGGTTCGCCGCCGCGCTCGGGATCCCCGTCCACCCGTACGGGCCCGCGGGCGTGGGGACCGCCGTGCTGACGGCCGTCCGCCGGCTGAACACCAAGAGCGGATTCCGCAGCGCCGCACGGTCCCTCGGCATCACCGTGCCGCCCGGGGACGATCACGTCGGCGAGGAGGACCTGCCGGCCCGTGCCGGGCGGCTGTGCGCCCGCGGCGACGTGCTCGTCAAACCGGCCCGCTCGGCCAACGGTTACGGCATCCTGCGGCTGCCGCGCGGCACCGGGGAGGCGGAGGCCGGGCGCCGCGTCGCCGCGCACCTGGCCGGGACGGCCGCCCAGCCCGGCGGGTGGGTCGTGGAGGAGCGCGTCGCCCCGGCCCGCGACGTCAGCGTGCAGGCGGTGGTCGAACCGGGCGGCGCGCGGATCCTCTACGACGGGGAGATGCGCGTCGGCGGCTCGTCCTTCCACGGCTACCGCTCGCCGGCGCGCTGCCCGCCCTCCGCCCGGGCGGAGCTGGCCGGCATGGCCCTGTCCCTGGGGCGGCACCTGG
Source organism: Streptomyces huiliensis (assembly GCF_020037025.1). GTDB lineage: Bacteria > Actinomycetota > Actinomycetes > Streptomycetales > Streptomycetaceae > Streptomyces > Streptomyces huiliensis. The sequence continues at coordinate 8,035 of NZ_JAIQLH010000135.1, forward strand.
CCGGGCACGGCTACCTGGGACCGTTCTCGGTCGACGCGCTGCTCACTCCCGAGGGGCGGGTGTACGCGGTCGAGAGCAACGTCCGCCGCACCGGCACGACCACGCCGCACGCCCTCGTGCACCGGCTGGGCGGCTCCGCCGCGCGGGACTCCGTGTGGATCGCCGACACCCGGGCCCCCGGCGCGGCCTCCCCCCGGACCCTCGGGGAGGGAGTCGCCCTGCTGCGGCGCGCGGGGCTCGCCTACGACACGGGCCGCGGCCGGGGCGCGCTCGTCGTCAACGACCCCGTGGTGGGCGGCGGATGGAGCTACCTGATCGCCGGCCCCGACGGCCCGTGGGCCGACGAGGCCGAAAGACGCCTCCGCGCGACGCTGTCGCTGGACTGACCCGCGGCGGGCGACCTCGGGCGCAGCGGGCGGCGGGCGGCAGGCGGCGGGCGGCGGGCGGCAGGCGGCAGGCGGCAGGCGGCAGGCGGCAGGCGGCGGCTCAGACGCGGTGGACGGTGTGCAGGGAGTCCGCGTAGAGCCCCGGGCCGTCCAGGGTGGAGGCGCCCGAGACGTCGGCCATGGTCGGGCCGTCGGCGCTCTTGCGGCTGGAGAGGAAGCGCCGCTTCCCCGCCCGGTCGAGGCCGAGGTAGATGCCCACGTGGTCGACGGCGTACGCGTCCGGGTCCTGGGGGTCCCCCTCCGTGTCGTGGACGTCGAACAGCAGCAGGTCACCCGGCTGCAGCTGCCCCAGGTCCGGCGCGCGACCCTCCGCCCGCTGGGCGACGCGGACGCCGGGCGCGTAGTCCACCATCGCGCCCGACTTGCGGGGCAGCGCCTTCTTCGTCGGGTCCTTCGACGCGACCATGTCCACGCCCATGTGGAAGCCGTAGACCATCCGCACGTAGCCCGAGCAGTCCAGCATCCCGCGTTGGCCCTCCTCCGGCCGCCGGGTCTCGTCGGGGAAGGTCCAGGGCCGCTCCATGTAGTCGTGGAAGTCCGCGCCGACGGGCAGCAGCCCCTGGCTGTCCGGCTTGCCGTACCCCGCCTCGCCCAGGACGTCCGCGCCCGCCGCCCGCGGGTCCGCGCCCCACACGCGCGGGGCGCCGGGCAGGAACATCGCCGCGTACGAGAGGACGTCCGGGGCCATCGAACCGGCCCAGCCGCGGACGACGGCCTCGGCGGCCGGTGTCCACGCGCCGTCGAACGGCGCGTCCAGGAGCCGCACCCAGTCGCGGTGGGTGACCGAGGGCGGCGTCTCCCAGGTGGCGTCGGTCACCTCGAAGCGGCTGACGGTCAGGGTGACGGGCAGGTTCGTACAGCCCGGGGAGGCGAAGCCGCGGACGCCCACCCGCCCGCTGCGCAGTCCTGCCTCGGGGTTCGCGATCTCGGCGGTGGGCCGCTTCGGTTCCGCGCCGGCCGCGGGCCATGTCGTGATCCGCGCCGTCGCGCCCTCACGGCGCACCCGGATCCGCCACGCGTCGCCGGCCCGCACGCCCGTGCCGAGCGGATCCACCTCCGCCAGCACCGTCGTCCTGCCGTCCGCCACCTTCTCGACGCGCAGGTCGACCTCCCCCTTCGTGGTGAGGGAGAGCCGGGCCCGGTGGTGGGCGTCGCCGCCCCGGTAGCCGAAGAGCAGGGCGAAGGAACAGGCGTTGCCCGTGGGCACCTTGTCGAAGGCGGCCTCGCACATGACGTCGGCGTCGGATATCCCGTCGTCGGTCAGGGTGGCGTAGCGGCCCGCCTCCGTGTCCTTCAGGAGCATGGTCGCCGCGTTCCTGCGGACGGCGAAGTCGGCGTCACCGGGCGTCCCGCCGTAGACGCTCCAGGTGCCGCCGGCGGGGGAGGTGCCCCAGCCGGGTCTCAGCCGCCGGGCGGGCGGCAGCGCCGGGTCGGGGACCAGCCGGTCGAAGAGGTCGGTGAAGGACTGTTTGTTCTCGGTGAAGGTCCGCTCCGGACCGGCGACGACGACGGTGCGCGCGCCCTTCGTCAGCACCGCGACCCGCTGCCGCCCGTGCCGCACCTCCGTGCGGGCGGGCGTGCCCGGCAGCACCGTCGCGGTGAGCTCGCCGAGGGAGGCGCGGGCGAAGGCCGCCGTGTCGTACGGCGTCCCGGTGAAGGTCATGGACGAGCGCGGGCCGGTCGTGGCGGCGGGCGGCGCGGTGGCCGCGTGAGGTGTGGCGGTGGCAGGGGAGGCGGTGACGGCCGAGGAGGCGGTGACGGCCGAGGAGGTGGCGGCCGGGGAGGCGGTGGCGGCGGCCGGGGGAAGGGCGGCCGAGGCGGTGAGGGCTCCGAGGGCGCCGAGGAGACTGCGGCGGGAAGTATCGGTCACGCGTCACATCGTCCCCGCCATCCCCCGGAGTGACCGCGTCCGCCACCACGGGCCCGGATTCGCCGGGGGTTTGTCACGTCGAGGGCGCCGAGGGCGACAGCGCCGCCCCGAGCGCGGCGATGACGTGCGCCCTGCGCGGCTCGCCCACGGCCCGGCGGACGACGCGGCCGGCGGCGTCGAGGACGAGGACGGTGGGGGTCGCGGCGATGTCCAGGGCTCTGACGAGCCCGAGCCGCGCCTCGGCGTCGATCTCCACGTGGGCGACGCCCTCGACCATCGCCGCCACGTCGGCGAGGACCCGCCGGGTGGCCCGGCAGGGCTGGCAGAACGCGCTGGAGAACTGCACGAGGGTGGCCCGCTCCCCCAGCTCCGCCCCGAGCTCGGCGGCGTCCAGCCGTACCGCGCCGCCGTCTTCCCGCTGCCGTTCCACGTTCGCCCGTCCGTTCCCTCGTGTCCCCGTGCCGTTCCGTCCCGTCCAGCATCGCCCCCGGCGGAGGAATTCCCGCCGGAACGCCCACTACCACCCGCCCGCATCCGGCATATCGGACGACGTGATGAGGATCTCCTGGCCGAGAACCGCCCCCGACTGGCTTGCGGGCCGGACATTCGGGCACGATCTGCCGGAAGCCGCCACCCTACGGCTGCGTAACTTCAGCGGGAGCATCCTCCCCAGGCCCCCGAAGGACATCCCCGATATGGCAGAGCTCGTCTACCCCCCGGTGATCGGCGCCGTCCGCACCCTGTTCAAGGCCACTGACCTGCGCCTCGACGTCCAGGGCACCGAGCACGTGCCACAGCGCGGCGGGGCGGTCCTGGTGAGCAACCACATCGGCTACCTCGACTTCCTCTTCTGCGGGCTCGCCGCCCGGCCGGCCAAGCGGCTGGTGCGTTTCATGGCCAAGGAGTCGGTTTTCCGCCATAAAGTGTCCGGCCCGCTGATGCGCGCGATGAAGCACATCCCCGTCGACCGCTCGGCCGGAATGGACGCGTACAAGCACGCCCTGTCGGCGCTGCGCTCGGGCGAGATCGTCGGGGTGTTCCCGGAGGCGACGATCTCCACCTCCTTCACGCTGAAGAACTTCAAGTCCGGTGCGGCGCGGCTCGCTCAGGAGGCCGGTGTCCCGCTGCTGCCGATGGCCCTGTGGGGCACGCAGCGCCTGTGGACCAAGGGACGCAAGCGCGATCTGGGCCGCAACCACATACCGGTGGCGATCCGGGTGGGCGAGCCCGTCGAGGCGGACCCGGACGAGCCCGCGGAGAAGGTCACCGAGCGGCTGCGGGCGCGGGTGCAGGAGCTGCTGGAGGCGGCGCAGCGGGCGTACCCGGTCCGGCCGAAGGGCCCGGAGGACACCTGGTGGGTGCCGGCGCACCTGGGCGGGACCGCCCCGACACCGGCGCAGGTGGCGGCGCTGGAAGGCGTCTAGACGCCTGCTGGGGGACGCCGGAAGGCCCCTGCACCACCATCGGTGCGGGGGCCTTCCGTACGTGCTCCGGTGCCGGGTCAGCCCCGGGCCATCTCCTCCTTGACGAGCGCGGTGAACGCGTCGACGTCCTCCTCCGTGGTGTCGAAGGAGCACATCCAGCGGACGTCGCCCGCCGTCTCGTCCCAGAAGTAGAAGCGGTACCGCTTCTGCAGCCGCTCGCTCACCTCGCGCGGCAGGCGCGCGAAGACGGCGTTCGACTCGACGGGGTGCAGCACCTCGACGCCGTCGACGGCCCGGACGCCCTCGGCGAGGCGCGCGGCCATCGCGTTGGCGTGGGAGGCGCTGCGCAGCCACAGGTCGCCGGCGAGCAGCGCCTCGAACTGCACCGAGACGAAGCGCATCTTGGAGGCGAGCTGCATCGACAGCTTGCGCAGGTGCTTCATCGCCTTGACCGCGCCGGGGTTCAGCACGACGACGCACTCGCCGAACAGCAGGCCGTTCTTGGTGCCGCCGAAGGAGAGCAGGTCGACGCCGGCGTCCGTGGTGAAGGCGCGCAGCGGGACGCCCAGCGTGGCCGCCGCGTTGGCGAGGCGCGAGCCGTCCAGGTGGACCTTCATGCCGCGCTCGTGGGCGTGGTCGCAGATCTCCCGGATCTCCTCGGGGGTGTAGCAGGTCCCGAGCTCGGTGGTCTGGGCGATCGAGACGACCTGCGGCTGGGCGCGGTGCTCGTCGTCCCAGCCCCACGCCTCGCGGTCGATCAGCTCGGGCGTGAGCTTGCCGTGCGGGGTGGGCACGGTGAGCAGCTTGAGCCCGCCGACGCGCTCGGGCGCGCCGCACTCGTCGACGTTGATGTGGGCCGAGGCCGCGCAGATCACCGCGCCCCACCGCTCGGTCACCGCCTGGAGGGCGACGACGTTGGCGCCCGTGCCGTTGAAGACGGGGAACGCCTCGGCGGTGGGCCCGAAGTGGGAGCGGAACACCTCCTGGAGGTGCTCGGTGTACTGGTCCTCCCCGTACGCGATCTGGTGGCCGCCGTTGGCGAGGGCGAGGGCCGCGAGGACCTCCGGGTGCGCGCCGGCGTAGTTGTCGCTGGCGAAGCCGCGGGCCCGGGGGTCGTGCCGGCGTATCGCGTCGGTCTCGCTCGCGTCGGCCTCGCTCACGCGGGGGTCGCTCACGTACGGGTCGCTCACGTGTGGGGAGTCAGCCACAGACGGGTTCCGTTCACTTCCGAGGCGGGCTTCTCCCAGACGCCGGCGATGGCCTCGGCCAGGTCCTTGACGTCGGTGAAGCCCGCGAACTTGGCGTTGGGGCGCTCGGCGCGCATGGCGTCGTGCACCAGGGCCTTGATGATCACGATGGTGGCGGCGGCCGTCGGTCCGTCGTCCCCGCCCGCCTTGCGGAACGCGTCCCCGAGGGCGAGCGTCCACGCCTCGGCCGCCGACTTGGCGGCGGAGTACGCGGCGTTGCCCGCGGTGGGCTTGCTCGCGCCGGCCGCGCTGACCAGCACGTACCGGCCGTTGCCGCTGCGGTTGAGGGCGCCCTCGAAGGCCAGCGAGGTGTGCTGGACCGTACGGATGAGCAGCTTCTCCAGCAGCTCCCAGTCGGCGAGGTCGGTCTCGGCGAAGGTCGCCGAGCCGCGCCAGCCGCCGACGAGGTGGACGAGGCCGTCGATCCGGCCGAACTCCTTCTCGGCCCGGTCGGCCCAGGCGCGGGTGGCGTCCAGGTCGAGCAGGTCCACGGTGTCGCCGGTGACGGTGGCGCCGCCGTGGGCGTAGCGGGCCGCGTCCACCGCCTCGGCGAGGCGGGCCGCGTCCGCGTCGGCGGCGACGACCGTCGCCCCCGCCTCGGCCAGCCGCAGCAGGGCCGCGCGGCCGGCCGGGCCGGCCGCTCCCGCCACCGCCACCACGGCGCCGTTCAGCCGGCCGCCGCCGTTGCTCGGAGTGCTCATGGTCGTCGCCTCCTCGTTCCCCGCGATGTTCTCGGTGCTCACGCGGCCACCTTCTCGACGCTCGCCGCGGTGATCCCCTTGGTCGAGGCGATCACGGTACGCAGCTTCTTGGCAAGGGCCTCGTAGAACATGCTGAGCGGGAACTCGTCCGGAAGCACGTCGTCCACGAGCTTGCGGGGCGGCAGGCTCAGGTCGAGGGCGTCGGGGCCCTTGGCCCAGGTGGAGCCGGGGTGGGGGGCCAGGTACGTCGAGACGAGCTCGTAGGCGGCGAGCCAGTGGACGAGCTTGGGGCGGTCGATGCCGTCGCGGTACAGCTTCTCGATCTCGCCGCACAGCTGGTTCGTGACCCGCGGGGCGCGGTCCCAGTCGATGTGGAGGGTGTTGTCCGTCCAGCGTACGACGTCGTGCCGGTGCAGGTAGGCGAAGAGCAGCTGGCCGCCGAGGCCGTCGTAGTTGCGGACCCGCTCGCCGGTGACCGGGAAGCGGAACATCCGGTCGAAGAGCACGGCGTACTGCACGTCGCGGCCCTGGGCGTAGCCATCGGCCTCCAGCTTCACGGCCTCCTTGAAGGCGGTGAGGTCACAGCGCAGCTCCTCCAGGCCGTACATCCAGAACGGCTGCCGCTGCTTGATCATGAAGGGGTCGAACGGCAGGTCGCCGTGGCTGTGCGTCCGGTCGTGGACCATGTCCCAGAGGACGAACGCCTGCTGGCAGCGCTCCTGGTCGTGGAGCATGGCGGCGATGTCGTCGGGGAGCTCCAGGCCGAGGATGTCCACGGCCGCCTCGGTCACCCGGCGGAAGCGGGCGGCCTCGCGGTCGCAGAAGATGCCGCCCCAGGTGAAGCGGTCGGGGGCCTCGCGGACGGCGATGGTCTCCGGGAAGAGGACCGCGGAGTTGGTGTCGTAGCCGGCGGTGAAGTCCTCGAAGGTGATGCCGAGGAAGAGGGGGTTGTCGTAGCGGGTGCGCTCCAGCTCCGACAGCCACTCGGGCCACACGAGGCGCAGGACGACGGCCTCCAGGTTGCGGTCCGGGTTGCCGTTCTGCGTGTACATCGGGAAGACGACGAGGTGCTGCCGGCCGTCGACGCGCCGCTCGGCGGGGCGGAAGGCGAGGAGGGCGTCCAGGAAGTCCGGCACGCCGAACCCGGAGTCCGCCCATTTCCGCAGGTCGGAGACGAGGGCCGCGTGGTACTCGGCGTCGTGCGGGAGGAGCGGCGAAAGCTGCTCGACGGCGGCGACTACGCGCTCCACCTCGGCCCGTACGAGCTCCCCCGGCGGGGCGCCGTCGGCCGCCAGGTCGATCGAGCCGTCGGCGGACTGCCACGGCCTGATCGTCTCGACGGCGTCCTTGAGCTGCGTCCAGGCGGGGTGCCCGGTGACGCTTTCCACGGACGCCTCGGACGATTCGTCGGCGGCTATCGCCCTAGACGCGAGAATTTCCGTCATGACAACCCCTTCCCGGGAGAACCTGGCGTTAAGACACCGTATCCATGCGCGGTTCTCCTCCTCAAGGGGTGCTGCTGCAAATTATCCTGCGGGGCCCGGGGAGCCGCCGCCGTTTTTCCTGTCGGAGGCTGCCGAAAGCGAGAGACCACCGGATGCAGAGGGTCCGCATCCGGTGGCCGTCCGTCGCCGGCGAGCCCGCTACGCCAGTTCCTTCACCAGCAGCTCGAACTCCAGGTCCTCCCGGCGCGGTATGCCGAAGCGCTCGTCGCCGTACGGGAAGGGGACCATCTTCCCGGTCCGCCGGTAGCCGCGCCGCTCGTACCAGGCGATCAGCTCGTCCCGCTGCCGGATCACCGTCATGTGCATCTCGCGCGCGCCCCACTCGGTCCGGGCCACCCGCTCGGCCTCGGTGAGCATCACCCGGCCGAGCCCCGCGCCCTGGAGCGCGGGCCGGACCGCGAACATGCCGAAGTAGGCGTGCTCGCCGCGGTGTTCGATGTGACAGCAGGCGGACGGGCCCGCCGGGTCCCCCGGTTCCTCGGCCAGCAGCACCCAGCTCCCCTCGGCGGTCACCACGGCCGCGACGCCGTCCTCGTCGGTGCGCTGTCCGCCCAGGAGGTCCGCCTCGGTGGTCCAGCCCACGCGGCTGGCGTCCCCTCGGTAGGCGGACTCGATGAGGGGGACGAGCACGGGGACGTCGGCCGCGGTCGCGGCGCGGATCACCGGCCGGTCCTGGCCGGGGCGGGCGGTATCCAGGGCTTCCATGGCGTTCCGGACGTCCTTTCCTCTAACTGCGCGGTGTTTCCTCTGGCTGCGCGGTCGGTTGCGCGGTCGCTCCCGAGACTAACCGGAGGCGGATGCGTACAGTCGGACGGCATGGTGCACGTACTGAGCGGCAGGGTGTTGCTGAGGCCGACCGATCCGGAGCGCTCGCGGGCGTTCTACGGCGGGGCACTGGGCCTCGCCGTCTACCGGGAGTTCGGCACGGGTGAGGAGCGCGGCACCGTCTACTTCCTGGGCGGCGGTTTCCTGGAGCTCTCCGGCCGCGCGGAGGCGCCGCCGGCGCCGGGGCTGGAGCTGTGGCTCCAGGTCGCCGACGTGGCCGCGGCCCACGAGGAGCTCCGGGAACGCGGGGTGCGGATCCTGCGGCCGCCGGAGCGGATGCCGTGGGGGCTGGTCGAGATGTGGATCGCCGATCCGGACGGGGTGCGCATCGTGGTGGTGGAGGTGCCGGAGGGGCATCCGCTGCGGTACCGGCCGGGCCTCTGACGCCGGCGCCTCCCGGCACGGCGCGGAGGAGGGCGGCCGCTACGGCGCGGAGGAGGGCGCCCGCGCCCCCACCCCGCGCCCACGCGCTCCCGTACGACCCCTTCGACGCGGGCATTCTGCCCAGGGGGGCACACGTCGGGGAGGTGTGGGGTGCACGGACCGCCACTGGTCGGCTGGCTGCTGGTGGTGGTGGGCACCGTGGCGGGCGGGTACTGCCTGCACCGGGCCCGGTCCGGCGCGGCGGGGGAGCGCCGGGCGGCCCGGGACGACGCGGTGATGGGGCTGGGCATGGCGGCCATGGCCGCCCCGGTCACGGTGCCGGGGGGCCGGCCGTGGGGCGCGGTCGCGTTCGCCGCGCTGTTCGTGGCCGCGGGCGTGCACGCGCTCGTCGCCGCCCGGCACCGCGCCGACGCGCACCGACTGCACCACGCCGTCGGGGCGTTCGCGATGGTGTACATGGCGCTGGCCATGGCCGGTGCGCCCGCGGGCGGCCACGGCGGTCACGGCGACGGCCACCCCCCGGCCGGCACACCGCTGTTGACCGGACTGCTGCTCGTCTACTTCGCGGTGTACGTGGTGCGGACCCTCGCCGCGATCGTCCCGGTACCGACGGCGCGGACGGCTCCTCCGGAGGCGCTGTCCGGCCCGGCCCCGCCGCCGTTGACGCGCGGCCGGCTGGAGTTGACCGGCGCGTGCCGCGTTTCCATGGGGATAGGGATGCTGGCGATGCTGCTGACGATGTGAGGGGCGTACGGGGCTTCCGGGGCGGACCTCGGCGGCGGACCTCGGCCAAAAGGCGTAGGTCCTTCCCCTGCACGCGGATACGTAGGTCCACTACGCTGCTGCCCCAGCACTGGACCCACAGGACTCCACGCCGCCGTGGACGGATCCGAGGGAAGGCCCACCCATGCTCGTCCCGCTCGCCCTACTGGCTCTCGGCGCGCTGCTCGCCTCGCTGGCCCCCCGCTTCCTGGCCCGCGCCGACTGGCCCGACCGCGAACCGGTGCTGGCCCTGTGGGTGTGGCAGTGCGTGGTGGCCGCCGTCCTGCTGTGCTGCGCGCTCGCCATGGCCCTGAGCGCCGCCGCGGCCTGGGAGGCCGTGCGCGGCAACGTCTTCGCCCCCGCGCCGAGCGGCGTGGTCGAGGCGTACGCCCTGGGCGGCTACGGCTCGTTGGCCGCGCCCATGGCCGTCGTGCTCGCCTGCGGGGCGGTCTGGACGGCCGCGATGCTCACCCGCGAGATCCGCGGCGCCCGCGCCCGGCGCCGGCGCCGCCGGGCCGACCTCCTCGTCCGCTCGCCGCGGCTGCCCGGCGAGGAGCCGTCCGGCGAGCGGCTGGTGCTGCTGGAGTCCGAACGGCCCGACGCGTGGCTGCTGCGCGGCGGCCCCGCCCCGCAACTCGTCGTCACCACCGGCGCGCTGCGCCGGCTCGACGACTCCCAGCTCGACGCGCTCCTCGCGCACGAGCAGGGCCACGTCCGGGCCCGCCACGACTGGCTCCTCCACTGCTCCTCCGCGCTCGCCAACGGCTTCCCCCAGGTACCCGTCTTCGCCGCCTTCCGCGACCGGGTCCACCACCTCGTCGAACTGGCCGCGGACGACGTCGCCTCCCGGCGCTTCGGCCGTCTGACGACGGCCCTCGCCCTCGTCGAACTCAACGAGGACCGCGGCGTCTTCGACCCCTGCTCGGCCCGCACCTCCCAACTCCCCGGCCGCGTGGACCGCTTGCTGGCCCCCGCTCCCCGCCTCACCCCGGGCCATCGCCTGCGCCTGACCGCCACGGCGGCGCTGGTGCCGTTCGTGCCCGTGCTCGTCACGTTCGTGCCGGGGTTGCGGGCGCTGGGGTAGGCGCCTGCGGCGGGCTGGTGCCCCGGGCCCGCCCCTTCGCCGTTTCCCGGGGCTGCGCCCCAGACCCCCTTTGTCGCGGCTCCGCCGCTCGCCCTCAAACGCCGGACGGGCTGAATCGGCCCGTCCGGCGTTTGAGGGGGCCTGGGGGGCGTGTCCCCCAGGAAACGGCGAAGCGGGGATCCCCCCTCGGGGGAGGGATCGGGGCACCCCACCCATCCCGGGAACCGGTCACCACTCGATGACGACGAACCCGTCCTTGCCGTCCGCTCCGTGGGTGCCGGCCTCGCCCGGACCGCCCTTCCGGCCGTCCCTGGTCTCCTGAGCGTGCTTGGCCTGGCCGCTTCCGCCCTGGCCGCCGCTTCCCCCGTGACCACCGTGGCCACCGCTGCCACCATGCCCACCGCTGCCGTAGGACCGGCCGTGCGCCCCGCCTCCGCCCCCGCCCCCGGCGCCGCTCGAACCGCCGGAGAACGCCGACCCGCCGTAGCCGCCGTCCTTGCCGTGGCCGCCGAAGGTGCCCCGGCCCCCGGCCCTCGCGCCGCTCCCGCTCGCGCCGTTCAGGACTTCGACGGGGAGCGCGGGTTCCCCCTTGGGGGTCTTGCAGACGAACTGGCCCTGGCCCCGGAAAAGGCCCCCGGCCCCTCCCAGCCCGCCGACCGTCTCCTTGCCGCCTTTTCCGGGGTAGCCGCTACTGGTCTCACCGTTGTAGCCGCCTCCGCCGCCCTTCCCGCGCACACCGCCCTTGCCCTGCCCGCCGTCCGCGCCCGCGGGTGCCAGGACGAGCAGATGATCGAACCCGTCCCGCACCGAGGACTCGTAGTAGGCAGTCCTGAAACGATCGACCGGGGGCCGGCCGTCGCCGCCGACGCCACCGTCGCTCCCGTTGGTGCCGCCGCCGAAGGTACTGCCGCGCCTCTTGCCGGGCTTGCCGCCACCGCCGCCCGGTCCTTCCTCGCCGCTGCCGTGGCCGGATCCCGGCCAGACGTACAGGTTCCGGCTTTTCAGCCCGTCGATGTGGCACTTGAGGAATCCGCCCGCGCTGCCACCGCCCCCGCCACCTCCTCCGCCGCCGCCGGAACCCGCTCCGCCGCCGCCCCCACCGGACGTGGTGCCCGGCTTCCCGCCACCGCCACCGCCACCACCTCCGCCACCACCGGCGCCGTCGCCGCCCGCGCCACCCCCTCCCCAGGCCCACACCGTGACCGCTGTGACGCCCTCGGGGACCTTCCACTTATGGACGAGTCCGTGGAAGGTGATGGTCGCCCGGCCGTGCTGGGACTCGGCCCGGGCGGGTGCGACGGCCTGGCCGCCGAGGAGGCTCGCGGCGACGAGGCTCGCAGCGAGCAGCGTGCGGGAGGCGGACCGGGCGCGTAGGGCCCGTTCGCGTCCCGGGTTCAGCAGGTCGTTCATGATGGCTCCTGTCATGCCTGTCCAGGGCCATGAGGGGTACCGGTGTGATGAACGGGCGGTCAAAGCGCCGACCGGAAATCGATGCCGCGTGCCCGAACTCCCGGCCCCCGCCCGTACGTCCGTCTCACTACGAGTGGACGCGACGACCGCCTCCAACCGCCGGGAACCACCGCAATCCCGCCCGCTCGTATGAACACCGCCCGCCGACGCCGACCCCGCTTCGCCTGAACGGCTGTCCGGTCACGACGGCCTTGACAGCCGGCACGGGCCGGGACCGGCCCGTGCCGGCATGCGGGGAGCGGGCACGGCCTCAGCAAGCCGCCGTGAGCTCACCGATCCGCTCCGGGAAGTCCGGCTGCGGCAGCGGCAGATCGACCTCCTCGACGAAGCCGAGCGCGTCCGGCACGTACGCGATGACGGCCGTCGCCGCGGGCGAGAACCCCTCCCCCTCCCGCAACCCGTCCAGCATCTGCAACGCCATGTTGAGGTCGTTCCGGTCGATCTCCTCCGGGGTCTCCGGCATCAGCGCCTCCAGCCCCGCCTGCCGCCGCCACAACTCCGCCTCCCGCCGCTCGCCGAGCGCCATGTGGTGGAGGTACAGGCAGCAGGCCGCGCCCGTGTCGTCCGCGCCGGCGCCGAACTGCCACCAGAAGCGGGCGCTGTCCTCGCGGTCGGCGAGCTGGAGGACGCAGCCGAGGACGAGGGCGCCCTCGGGTTCGAGGAGCCGGTCGGCGAGGAGGGCCCCGAGCTTGTGGAGGTCGTGGGCGACGACCGTCTTGCAGAGGCTGCGCAACTGGCGGTAGAAGGCGCGGTGGGGCAGGTAGTTGCGCTGGGCGGCGCGCACGGCGGCGGTGCGCGCGGGTTCCATCTGGTCGTCGAAGTACAGGGCACCGTGCCACATGCGCTCGGTGAGCCGGACGGCGAGCCGGGTCTCCGCCCGGGCGACCTCCGCGCTCGGGTAGGGGCGCGGGTCGAGCCGGGCCTTGGCCAGCACGTGGTCGAGTGTTCCGGTCACCGGTGCTCCTCTTCTCTCTCCAGTCCGAGCGCGTCGTGCAGGCGGTGGCGGGCGTGCCGGGCGGTGGAGCGCACCCCGCCCTCGGTGATGCCCATGATGTCGGCGGTCTCCCGGACGCTGTAGCCGAGGCAGTAGTGCAGGACGATGACGTCGTGCTGGCGGGCCGGCAGGGCGCAGATCGCCTTGTAGACGGACAGGCTCTGCTCCAGTTCGCCGATGGGGTCGACGGCGTGCCGCAGGGCGGTGGTCTCGAAGGCCGCGGTGTCGATGACGGTGGGGCGCCGGCCGCGCGCCCGGGCGCAGTCGATCGTCCGGTGTCTGACGACGGCCCAGGCGTAGGCGTTGGGGTTCTCGGTTCTCAGGACCTCGGTCCAGGTGAAGTACAGGTCCTCGAAGGCCTGGTCGACGGCCTCCTCCGCGTCGTGGCGGTTGCCGAGGTAGAGCTCGGCCCAGTGCACGTAGGCGGCGCGGTAGAGCTGGTGGAACGCCCGGTAGTCGGCGGGCAGTCCGGTCACGGGAAACGTACTCGCTCGGGAGGGTGCCGTCACCTCTCGCCTCCCCGCCGCCCACGGAGGCCGCGCGGGCCGCGGTGCAGTTCGCTGATGCCGATGCGGACACCGGCGGCGGCGGCGCGGCGCAGCAGGGCGAGGGCGTCGCTGCCGAAGACGCGTGCGAAGACCGCCGCGCTCAACAGGTCGGCCGTGTGATGTGGGTTCACGGAACTGGTGGTCCCTCCGGTCGTTTCGATCATGTACGGGGCGCGGCGGGCCGCTGCCGAGTCCGCCGTGCCGCACGGGGAGGCGTCGCGGTGGCGCGCTCTCTTCCCCTTCGCCGGTAATGGCGTTCGGCGGGGGTCTTTCGTGCATCGGACCAACGTAAAGTCTTACGGAAGGTTTCGTTCCGGTTACCGTCCGCCAGCGCCGGAGGTGACAAAAATCGAAAGCATGCGGCATTGGATCGTCCGGATGCCTCTCCGGGAGCGGCCGTCCTGAGTAGGGTGGGGTTCACGGCCGGTGAGCGTCCGACCACGCGCGGGGCCCGGATGCCGTCCGGCGCGGGCGAGTTGGGTGGTTCCGGTGTGGTGTGTCCCGACGGGGCGCGTCCCGATGGTGCGACAGGGTGGCAGGTGAGCATGGTCGCTGGCTCGTTCGAAGGTCGGTACGTGTGGCATCCTGCCGCCGACGACCACGAGTTGGCCCAGGCCTGCGTCGAGGTGCAGGCGGGCCGCTACCACACCGCCCACGCGATCCTGCACGACGTCCGGGACGACTTCGCGACGCGGGCGCACCGGTCCCTCGTCCTCGCCTCGATGGCGGCCGACTCGGACCTCGCGGAGCGCTGGCTGGCCGAGGAACCCGGCCCGGACGCCGCCCTGTTGTGGGCCCGGGTCGCGATGTTACGGGCGCTGCGGATGGCCGACAGCCGGGACCGCAGGACCGCGTCCCTGCTCCGGATCGCCGAGGCGGCCTGCGACCAGGCCGCGCAGATGGCGCCCAAGGACCCCACCCCCTGGGTGGCCCGGCTGGCGCTGGCCCGCACCGGGCGGGTCCGCGACCCCGCTCCCCCGGGGATGCTCACCGCGCCGTCCGGCCCGTGGTCGCTGTTCTCCCGGGCCCTGACGCTGGACCCGTGGAACCGGGAGGCGCACCACCGCTTCCTCTCCTTCTACTTCGCCCGCCACGGCGGCTCGGCGAGCGCCCGCTGGGACGTGGCCGAGTTCCTGGCCAACCGCTCCCCCGCCAACTCCCCGTTGCGGCTGCTGCCGCTGGTGACGCTGGTGGAGGACTACGATCCCCGCGCCGATCCCTTCGCGGACCGCGCCTGGGGCCAGCACCGCTGGCGGACGCTCGCGCTGGAGGTCTACGCGCGGTGGCTCCCCGAGGTCCCCGGGTACCGCTTCACGCCCGTCCTCGACCTCGCCTATCTGGCGCACGCGCTCTACATGGCCGGCTGCCTCGACGAGGCCCGCACGGTCTTCACCACCATGGGCCCCTACGCGTCCCGCATGCCGTGGAGCGCGTTCGGCAGCCCGGAGGAACAGCTCAGCAAGGCCCGTCGGCGGTGCGGACTGCCGGCGCCCGGCTCGCCCTGACGGGCCGCCGGGCCGCCGGGCCGCACCACAAGCACCACTTGCACCGCTTGCACCGCTTGCACCATCGGACGCCGCCTGAGCCGCCCGGCGTCCGGCCCCGTCCCCCGTCCCTCTCGCAGAAAGCCGCTGTCCGTGTCGGAGTCCTTCTCCCCCGCTCACGCCCGAGCCCACCGGCAAGCCGCCCACGTCGCGATGGACGACGACGCGACGCTGCACGCCATGGGCTATCCGCGCAAACTCACGCGCAGATTCCGGGCGTTCGACAACTTCGCCATCTCCTTCACCATCATCAACATCCTCTCCGGGATCTTCTCCTCCTTCGGCTTCGGCATGAACGCCGGCGGCCCCCGGATCCTGATCTTCGGCTGGATCGGGGTCTCGGTCATGGTGCTGTTCGTCGGCGCCTCGATGGCCGAGATCGCCTCCGCCTACCCGACCAGCGGCGCCCTCTACTTCTCCGCCGGCAAGCTCGCCAAGCGGCACAAGGGCGCCTGGTCCTGGTACACGGGCTGGCTCAACTTCATCGGGCAGGTGGGCGGCACCGCGGCCACCGACTTCGCCGCCGCCACCTTCATCCAGTCGTTCGTCGCCCTGCAATGGCCGTCGTACGAGCCGACCGCCCAGCAGACCGTCGGCATCACCGCCGTCATCCTGCTGATCCAGGCGCTCGCCAACACCTACACCGTGCGGCTGGTCGCCATCGTCAACCGGATCTCGGTGTGGTGGCTGCTGGCCGGCCTGGTGGTGATCGTCACCTGCCTGATCACCGTGCCGTCCGAGCACCAGTCGGCCTCCTTCGCCACCCACTTCGTCAACAACACCGGCTTCTCCAACGCGGTCTACGCGGGCATGCTCGGCCTGCTGGTGACCAGTTGGACGTTCACCGGGTTCGACGGCAGCTTCCACATGTCGGAGGAGACCGTGCGGGCCACGGTGAACGCGCCGCGCGGCATCATCCGGGCCATCGGCTGCTCCGCCCTCACCGGCCTCGTGCTGATGCTCGGCCTGGTGTACGCGATCCGGGACTACGCCGCCGAGGCCGCCGCCTCCGCCCCGCCGGTGCAGATCCTCATCGACGCGCTCGGGCTGACCACGGCCAAGCTGCTCCTGCTGCTCGTCATCGGCGCCATGCTGTTCTGCGGTCTCGCCAACATGACCAGCAACACCCGGCAGATCTTCGCGTTCTCGCGCGACGGCGCGATGCCCGGCTCCCGGCTGTGGCACTCCGTCTCGGACCGCACCCGCACCCCCGTCAAGGCCGTGTGGCTGGCGGCGGCCTGCGCCCTGGTGCTCGTCATCCCCGGCTGGTGGTCGCACGTCGCGTTCACGGCCGTCGTCAGCGTCAACGTCGTCGGCCTCTTCCTCGCCTACGGCGTGCCCATCTTCCTGCGGCTGCGGCTGAAGGACTTCGAGCCCGGCCCGTGGCACCTCGGCCGGTTCGGACGGCCGGTGGCCTTCGTGGCCGTCGCCTGGATCGTGATCAGCAACCTGCTGTTCATGCTGCCGCAGGCGTCCCCGATCACCGCCGAGTCGTTCAACTACGCGCCGATCGCGCTGGGCGTGGTCCTGCTGATCGCGACGGTGTGGTGGTTCGCGTCCGCGCGACGGCGCTTCAAGGGCCCGGTCAGCTACGGCAGTCCGGACGAGGTGGCGGCGATGGACCTCATCTGACACCCCGCCAACCCATCGAATCCCACCTCTCGAACCTCACCCCTCAAATCCCACCCCTCGAAATCTCATCCCTCGAAAGGAACTCCAGCACCATGCACCACATCGACGCCCCCGGCCTCACTGTCACCACCGCCTCGGCCGAGGACTGGCGGCAGGTCGTGGCGTGGGCCACCGAGGAGGGGTGGAACCCCGGCCACGGTGACGCCGAACGCTTCCTGCCCACCGACCCGGACGGCTTCTTCACCGGCCGGCTCGACGGCCGGATCGCCACCGCCATATCGGTCGTCAACCACGGTCCCGACTACGCCTTCCTGGGCTTCTACCTGGTGGCCCCCGGCCTGCGCGGCCGCGGCCTCGGCCTGGCCACCTGGCGCGCGGCCTTCCCGCACGCGGGCACCCGGACGGTGGGCCTCGACGCGGTGCCGGAGCAGGAGGAGACGTACAAGCGCTCGGGCTTCGTCTCCTCCCACCGCACGCAGCGCTGGACCGGCCGCCCGGCCCGGAACGGCACGACGGCGGCCGGCGTCCACCCCGTCACCCCGGACCGCCTCGACGCCGTCGCCGCCTACGACCGGCGCTTCTTCCCGGCCGAGCGGCGCGCCTTCCTCGCCCGCTGGCTCGACGGCCCGGGGCGCGCCGCCCGGATGCTGCTGCGCGACGGTCGCGTCACCGGCTACGGCGTGATCCGCCCCTCCCACGACGGCCACCGCGTCGGCCCCCTCTTCGCCGACACCCGCGAGGACGCCGAGACGCTGTTCGACGCCCTCACGGCCCACCTCGGCCCCGACGAGGAGGTCTGCCTCGACCTGCCCGAGCCCAACGCGGCGGCCTCCGCCCTCGCCGAGGAGCGCGGCCTGACGACGGACTGGCACTCCGTCCGCATGTACGCGGGCCCGGTCCCGGCGACGCCGATGGAGCGGGCGTTCGCGGTGACGAGTCTGGAGCTGGGCTAGCGCGTACGCGAGCCGGCCGGCCCTCCTGGAGAGGAGAGCCGGCCGGCGCCGGTGCCCCGGGGGTTCCGGGGCCCCTGAGCCCCTGGCCCCCTGGGATCAGTACCCGCGCTCCGCCGCGACGTCGGTGGTGTGGGCCTTGCCCTTGACGTCCAGCAGCACGCGCAGCTGGTGACCGGTGGCGTAGTTGCTCGTGGCGTAGTACGTCTTCCAGTTGCACGGCCGGAACCCGCTGCTGGCGAGGACCTTCCCGGTGGTCATGTCCTTGATCCGGACCCGGGACTTGCCGCCGTCCCCGTTGTTCCAGCACCTGAGCGAGACACGGGCCGTGTTCGCGGGCCTGGGCATGGTGTAGTTCTGCGACTGCCACTTCCCGCCGTGGGAGTTGAGGTAGGCGGCCGAGATCTTCGCCGGCCCCCAGACGTGGACGAACGTGGTCTTCAGAGCCGCGTCACCGCCACCGCCGGCCCCGGAGGGCGCGGCCATGGCCGGGACCGCGGCGAGGACGCCGCCGAGGAGGGTGGTGGCGGCCGTGAGGGCGATGCGCTTGCGGGTGTGGGTCATTCGGGTTCCTTCCCCCGTGCTGCGGGTTCGGCGGCGACGGTCTGGCCCGTACCGCCGGTGGTACGACCCGACTCTGCCGGGGCGGCTGCATGCTGGGCGAGGGGCCGGCGGGAAGTGGGGGATCCCTGGGACGTCCCAGGGGCTGACCTGCGGGGGTGCCGGGTCCCGTGCGGGGTGCGTGGGACGGGGGTGGGGTGCCCCCGCGCTCCGCGCGCTCGTCCTCAAAGGCCGGACGGACTGATCCAGCCCGTCCGGCGTTTGAGGACGAGCGGCGAAGCCGCGATCAAGGGGGTCTGGGGCGCAGCCCCAGGAAACGGCGAAGGGGAGGGACCGGGGCTCACCCCACCGCCGCGCGGAACGGCGAGCATCCCTTCGCCGAGGGGCCGCCGTGGGCGGCGAGGAAGGCGAGGACGTCGCAGAAGGACCGGCCC
>NZ_JAIQLH010000136.1 GCF_020037025.1 Streptomyces huiliensis
TCACCCCACCGCCGCGCGGAACGGCGAGCATCCCTTCGCCGAGGGGCCGCCGTGGGCGGCGAGGAAGGCGAGGACGTCGCAGAAGGACCGGCCCAGTACGTCGTCGTGGCCGGCGCCGGCGTACATGCGCTCGGCCACCGAGGGCGAGCCGAGGGCGCGGAGGTTCCGGGCGACCTGGGCGGTCCAGGCGGCGGGTACGTCCTGGTCGGCGCCGCCTTGGACGATCAGGACGGGGGACCGGACGGCGGCCCGGTCGGGGTTGCCGTAGGCGGCCATCTTGCCGCCGACGGTGGCGAGCTGGGCGCGGTCGAGGGGGATGGCCTGCTCGGTGGTGGTGCGGGTCAGGGCGGGGTGGGGGGCGGTCAGGCACTCGTCGAAGACCTGGCGCGCGGTCCGGGTGGCCGCGGGGCCGAGCAGCCGGGGCAGGTCGACGCCGGGATCGGTGGCGCCGAGCCCGGCCAGGGAGTAGAGGGCGAACGCCAGGCTGCCCGGCTGGTGGGCGGCGACGACGCCGGGCAGCATCGCGTCCAGGTGGCTCGCCGGGGCGACGGCGACGGCGCCCCCGAACCGGGTCCCGGGCGCCCGTCCGGCCGCGCGGGCGGCGAAGAGGGCGGCCTGGCCGCCCTGGGAGTGCCCGACCGCGAACCAGACCGGCGCGAGGTCCGGGAGCAGCCGGCGGGCGGCGGTGACGCTGTCGACGACCGCGTTGCCCTCGTCCGGGCCGACCAGGTAGGTGTGGGTGCCGGGGGTGCCGAGGCCCGGGTAGTCGGTGGCCACCACCGCGTACCCGGCCCGCAGGAAGGCGCCCGCCTCCTGGGCGTACACGTTGTAGCCGAGGTTCGCCGCGTGCGACGGCGCGCACGCGTCCGCGATGCCGGTGGTGCCGTGTGCCCAGGCGAGCACGGGCCGGCCGCCCGCCGGCGCGGCGCCCGCGGGGACGAGGACGGTGGTGCTGACGGCGATGTCCTTGCCGTGGGCGTCGGCGGAGTGGTGGAGGACGGTCCAGCGCTCGGCCGCTCCGGTCCGGGCGTCCGGGCCGTGCCGGGTGGCGGCGATCGGGCTGCCGGGCGGGGCCGGGGGCAGGGGCTGCGGCACCCGGTAGGTGTGCCCGTCGAGCCGGACCTCGGCCAGGGTCTTCCCCGAGCCTCCGCCTCCGCCGGCGCCCGCCCCTTCCGGGCCGCCGGCCGAGCAGGCCGCGGCGGTGAGCGCGGCGGCGGCCGCCACGGCCG
>NZ_JAIQLH010000137.1 GCF_020037025.1 Streptomyces huiliensis
GCCGCCTCGGCGCCCGGGCAGCCGGTCGGTGATGCCTCCGCCGAGGCCCCGGAGGCCGCCGAGCGGCTCGTCGGGGACGCCGCCGGCGCCGGCGCGCCCGTGCCCGACGTGGCGCTGTTCGCCCCGGCGCCCGGCAGGCCCGTGCGGGAGACCGTCGCCGAGACGCTGACGCTGCTCCAGGGGTGGCTCGCCGACGAGCGCACCGCGTCGTCCGTCCTCGCCGTGGTCACCCGTGGCGCGGTCGCCGCCGGGTCCGGGGAGGTCGTCCCGCACCCCGAACTAGCCGCCGTCTGGGGCCTGGTGGGTGCCGCGCAGGCCGAGAACCCCGGCCGGTTCGTCCTCGCCGACCTGCCGCCGGACGCCGACGCGTCCCCGGAGCTGCTCCGAGCGCTGCTCTCGGGCGAGCCCCAACTCGCCCTCCGTGACGGCGCCGTGCGCGTCCCGCGGCTGGCCGCCGCCCGGCTCGCCGCCGGCACCGAGCCGCCCGCGCTCGACCCCGACGGGACCGTCCTCGTCACCGGCGGCACCGGCGCCCTGGGCGCCCTCGTCGCCCGGCACCTGGCCGAACGGCACGGCGTCCGCCGCCTGTTGCTGCTCGGGCGGCGCGGGCCGGACGCCGACGGCGTCAAGGAGCTGACGGCCGGACTGGAGGCCCTCGGCGCCCACGTGGACGTCCGGGCCTGCGACGTGTCCGACCGAGCGGCCCTGGCGGACGCGCTCGCCACCGTGCCCGCCGGGCACCCGCTGACCGCCGTCGTGCACGCGGCCGGCGTGGTCGACGACGCCGTCGTCCCCGCCCTCACCGCCGAGCGCGCCGCCGCCGTCCTCGCCCCCAAGGCCGACGCCGCCCACCACCTGCACGAACTCACCCGCGACCGGCCGCTCGCCGCGTTCGTGCTGTTTTCCTCCGCCACCGCCACCCTCGGCGGCGCCGGGCAGGGGAGTTACGCGGCGGCCAACGCGTACCTCGACGCCCTCGCCGCGCACCGGTCCGCCGCCGGGCTGCCCGCCCTCTCGCTGGCCTGGGGGCCGTGGGAGGGCACCGGCGGCATGGCCGACGCGCTCGACGAGGCCGGGCGGCGGCGGATGCGCCGCTCCGGCGTCCTGCCGCTCTCCGCCGACGAGGGACTCGCCCTCTTCGACGCCGCCCTCGCCGGCGACCGTCCGGTGCTGCTGCCCGTCCGGCTGGAGACCGCCGCCCTGCGTGCCGCCTCGGCCCAACTGCCGCCGTTGTTCCATGGCTTGGTCCCGCCGCCCGTCCAGGCGGCCGGGGACGCGGGCCCGGACGCCGCCGGGGACCTGCGGCAGCGCCTCGCCGGGCTCGACGCCGCCGGCCGCGACCGGGCCCTGCTCGACCTGGTCCGCACCCAGGCCGCCCAGGTGCTCGGCCACGCCGGCGCCGCCGCGGTCGCCCCCGACCAGCCGTTCGAGGACCTGGGCTTCGACTCGCTGACCGCCGTCGAACTCCGCAACCGGCTCACCGCCGCCACCGGCACCCGCCTGTCCGCCACCCTCGTCTTCGACTACCCGACCGCCACCGCCCTCGCCCGGCACCTCCGCGAGGCGCTCCCGGCCGACGACGCCTCCGCCGCCCGGTCCGTCCTCGACGACCTCGTCCGGCTGGAGACCGCCCTCGCCGCGCTGCCCCCGGACGACCCCGACCGGGTCCGCGTCGCCACCCGGCTGCGGGCCGTCGCGGCCCGCTGGGACGACGACCGGCCGGCCGCCGCGGCCGACGACGAGCCGGCGTACGGCGCCGACCTCGCCGCCGCCGACGACGACGAGGTCTTCGACTACATCGAGAAGGAACTCGGAATCTCCTGACCGCTCGGAAACCGTGCCGTCGAAGTCGAACTGTGAAGGGTGTTGCGTCCATGGGGACCGAGGAGAAGACCGCCACCGGCGGTGGTGCGCCGCAGCGCACCGAGGACAAACTGCGCTACTACCTCAAGCGCGTCACCGCCGACCTGGGCGAGACCCGCCGCCGGCTGGAGGAGATGGAGGCCGTCGCCGGCGAGCCGATCGCCGTCGTCGGCATGGCCTGCCGCTTCCCGGGCGGCGTCGGCAGCCCCGACGACCTGTGGCGGCTGGTCGACGAAGGACGGGACGCCGTCGGGCCGTTCCCCGCCGACCGCGGCTGGGACCTCGACGCGCTCTACCACCCCGACCCCGACCACCCGGGCACCTGCTACGCCCGCGAGGGCGGATTCCTGCGCGACGCCGACCGGTTCGACGCCGGCTTCTTCGGCATCGGCCCCCGCGAGGCCCTCGCCATGGACCCGCAGCAGCGGCTGCTGCTGGAGACGTCGTGGGAGGCGCTGGAACGGGCCGGCATCGCCCCCGAGACGCTGCGCGGCAGCCGGGCCGGGGTCTTCGTCGGCACCGGCCACCAGGAGTACGGCGCGCTCCTCCAGCGCGCCACCGAGAACTTCGAGGGCTACCTGCTGTCCGGCAGCGCGGCCAGCGTCCTGTCCGGCCGGCTCTCGTACGTCTTCGGCCTGGAGGGCCCGGCCGTCACCGTCGACACGGCCTGCTCGTCGTCGCTGGTCACCCTGCATCTGGCCTGCCAGTCGCTGCGGCGCGGCGAGTCCACGCTGGCCCTGGCCGGCGGCGCGGCCGTCATGGCCTCACCGGGGATGTTCGTCGAGTTCAGCCGGCAGCGGGGGATGGCCCCCGACGGCCGGTGCAAGGCGTTCGCCGCCTCCGCCGACGGCACCGGCTGGGGCGAGGGCGTCGGCATGCTCGCCCTCGAACGGCTCTCCGACGCGCGCCGGAACGGGCACCCGGTGCTCGCCGTCGTCCGCGGCTCGGCCGTCAACCAGGACGGCGCCTCCAACGGGCTCACCGCCCCCAACGGCCCGTCACAGCAGCGCGTCATCTGGCAGGCGCTCGCCGACGCCCGGCTCTCCGCCCGCGACGTGGACGCCGTCGAGGCGCACGGGACGGGCACGAGGCTCGGCGACCCGATCGAGGCGCAGGCGCTGCTCGCGACGTACGGGCAGGACCGGCCCGCCGAACAGCCGCTGCTGCTCGGCTCGTTGAAGTCCAACATCGGCCACACGCAGGCCGCGGCGGGCGTCGCCGGCGTCATCAAGACGGTGCTGGCGCTGCGGCACGGCGTCCTCCCGCGCACCCTGCACGTCGACGAGCCGACCCCGCACGTCGACTGGTCCGCCGGCGCCGTCGAGCTGCTGGCCGAGCGGCGGGCCTGGCCGGACACCGGCCGCCCCCGGCGGGCCGGCGTGTCCTCCTTCGGCGTCAGCGGCACCAACGCCCACGTCATCCTCGAACAAGCGCCGGAGGAGGAACCAGCTCCCCGGGCCGAGGACGTGGGGGCGCTGCCCTGGCCGCTGTCCGCCAAGAGCGCCGGCGCCCTCCGCGCCCAGGCCGGACGGCTCGCCGCGCACCTCGCCGACCGGCCGGACGCCGACCCGGCGGCCGTCGGCTGGACGCTGTCCACCGGCCGGACGGCCTTCGCCCACCGGGCCGTCGTCGTCGGCGGACCAGCCGAACTCGCCGCCGGCGTAAGGGAGCTGGCGGAGGACGGCGTCTCGGCCGACGTGGTGACCGGCGAGGCCGCGGCCACCCACGACGGCGCCGTCTTCGTCTTCCCCGGCCAGGGCTCCCAGTGGGCCGGCATGGCCGTCGGCCTCCTCGACAGCAGCCCGGTCTTCCGGGAGAGCATCGAGGCGTGCGAGCGCGCCCTGACCCCGTTCGTCGACTGGTCGCTGACGGATGTCCTGCGCGAGGCGCCCGGCGCGCCCGGGCTGGAGCGCGTGGACGTCGTCCAGCCGGTGCTGTGGGCCGTGATGGTGTCGCTGGCGGCGCTGTGGCGGTCGATGGGCGTCGAGCCCGTCGCCGTCGTCGGGCACTCCCAGGGCGAGATCGCCGCCGCCTGCGTCGCGGGCGGGCTGTCGCTGGAGGACGGCGCCCGGGTGGCCGCGCTGCGCTCGCGGGCCATCGGGGAGATCCTGTCCGGCGCCGGCGGCATGGTGGCCGTCACCCTCGGCGCCGACGCCGTCGCCGGACTGCTGGACGGCCTCGGCGACCGGGTGTCCGTCGCCGCCGTCAACGGGCCGCTGTCCACCGTCGTCTCCGGCGAACCCGCCGCGCTGGACGAGCTGTTGGCCCGCTGCGAGGAGCGGGAGATCCGGGCCCGGCGCGTCCCCGTCGACTACGCCTCCCACTCCGCCCAGGTCGAGCGCGTCCGTGAACGCGTCCTCGCCGACCTGGCCGGCATCCGGCCGCGCACCGGGACCGTCCCCTTCCACTCCACCCTCACCGGTGACGTGTTCGACACCGCCGGGCTGGACGCCGGCTACTGGTACCGCAACCTCCGCGAGACCGTCCGCTTCGAGCCCGTCGTGCGCGGGCTGCTCGCGCAGGGGCACGGCGCGTTCGTCGAGTGCAGCCCGCACCCCGTCCTCACCGTCGGCATCGAGGAGACCGCGCAGGACGCGAACGTCCCGGCCGTCGCCGTCGGCTCGCTCCGCCGCGACGAGGGCGACCGGCGCCGCTTCCTCACCTCCGTGGCCGAGGCGCACACCCGCGGCCTCGCCGTCGACTGGACCCCGGCCTTCCCGCCCGCCGCCCGCCGCCTCACCGAGCTGCCCACGTACGCCTTCCAGCGGCGCGGCTACTGGGTCGAGACCCGCCCGGGCGACAGGGACCCGCTGGAGGAGCGGTTCTGGACGGCCGTCGCCGACGAGGACCACGACGGCCTCGCCGCCCTCCTCGAAGTGGCCGACGCGGACGAACTGGCCCGCCTGGACGCCTTGTTGCCGACCCTGTCGGCCTGGTGGTCCCGGAACGCCGAACACGCTCCCCAGGTACGGGAGGCGGAGGACTTCGACACGGCCGCGTCCCCGTTGCTAAGGCGACTGGAAGGACTGCCCGAGGCCGAACGGGTGCGAGTGCTGCTGGACTTGGTGTCCGCCCACGCCGTAGCCGTGCTCGGCCAGGACGTCCGGGTCGAGCCCGGACGGCCGTTCAACGAGATCGGGTTCGTGTCGCTCACCGCCGTGGAGCTCCGCAACCGGCTGCGCGCGGCGACGGGCCTGCCGCTCCCGGCGACGGTGGTCTTCGACCACCCGACCCCGGAGGCGCTGAGCCGCAGGATCCTCGCGGAGCTCTTCGGCGAGGCCACGCCGGACGTCCGGTCCGCTGTGACCACCGCGGCCGACGACGATCCGATCGCCGTCGTCGGCATGGCCTGCCGCTTCCCGGGCGGCGTGGCCGGCCCCGAGGACCTGTGGCGGCTGGTGGCGGAGGGGCGGGACGCGATCGGCACGTTCCCGGAGGACCGGGGCTGGGACCTCGAAGCCCTCTACCACCCCGACCCCGCCCACCCCGGTACCACGTACACCCGCGAGGGCGGCTTCATCGAGGGCGCCGACCGGTTCGACGCGGCCCTGTTCGGCATCAGCCCGCGCGAGGCCCTGGCCATGGATCCGCAGCAACGGCTGCTGCTGGAGACGGCCTGGGAGGCGTTCGAACGGGCCGGCATCGACCCGACGTCGCTGCGCGGCAGCCGCACCGGCGTGTTCGCGGGCTCCAGCGGCCAGGACTACACCGCGCTGGCGGCCGGGGCGGCGGAGGGCCTGGAGGGGTACGTCCTCACGGGCAACGCCGCCAGCGTCATCTCCGGACGGCTGGCCTACGCGTTCGGCCTGGAGGGCCCGGCCGTCACCGTCGACACGGCCTGCTCGTCCTCCCTGGTGGCCCTGCACCTGGCCTGCCAGTCGCT
>NZ_JAIQLH010000138.1 GCF_020037025.1 Streptomyces huiliensis
ACGTCGCTGCGCGGCAGCCGCACCGGCGTGTTCGCGGGCTCCAGCGGCCAGGACTACACCGCGCTGGCGGCCGGGGCGGCGGAGGGCCTGGAGGGGTACGTCCTCACGGGCAACGCCGCCAGCGTCATCTCCGGACGGCTGGCCTACGCGTTCGGCCTGGAGGGCCCGGCCGTCACCGTCGACACGGCCTGCTCGTCCTCCCTGGTGGCCCTGCACCTGGCCTGCCAGTCGCTGCGCTCGGGCGAGTCGACGCTCGCCCTCGCGGGCGGCGTGACCGTGCTGTCGACGCCGCAGGCGTTCGTCGGCTTCTCCCGGCAGCGCGGTCTGGCGCCCGACGGCCGCTGTAAGGCGTTCTCGGCCGCCGCCGACGGCACTGCCTGGGGCGAGGGCGCCGGCCTGCTCCTCGTCGAACGCCTGTCGGACGCGCGCCGCAACGGCCACCCCGTCCTCGCCCTGGTCCGCGGCACCGCCACCAACCAGGACGGCGCCAGCAACGGCCTCGCCGCCCCCAACGGCCCCTCCCAGCAACGGGTCATCACCCAGGCCCTGGCCAACGCCGGCCTCGCCCCGGCCGACGTGGACGCCGTCGACGCCCACGGCACGGGCACGCCGCTCGGCGACCCCATCGAGGCCCAGGCCCTGATCGCCGCGTACGGGTCGGAGCGCCCCGCCGGCCGGCCGCTCTGGCTGGGCTCGGTCAAGTCCAACATCGGCCACACCGCCGCCGCGGCCGGTCTGGCCGGCGTCATCAAGATGATCAAGGCCATGGAACACGGCGTCCTGCCACGAACCTTGCACGCCGACGAGCCCAGCCCCCACGTCGACTGGTCCTCCGGCACGGTCGCCCTGCTCACGGAGGAACGGCCCTGGCCCACCCCCGGCCGCCCCCGCCGCGCCGGCGTCTCGTCCTTCGGCATCAGCGGCACCAACGCCCACGTCATCCTCGAACAGCCACCGGGGGAGGACGGTCCGGCACCGACGGAGGGCGTCGTCACGCCGGTTCAGGACGTGTCGTCGCCGACGGGGACCGCGCCCGCGCTCGTGGAGGGGGAGTCGGTGCCGGCGGAGAACGTGCCCGCGCCGGCGAAGGGCGAGGCTGCCTTCGTGCCGGGCGCGTCGGCGCCGGTCGAAGGGTCGTCCGGGCTCGCGGAGAACCCGCACGCGCCTGCCGAGGGTCCGCCGGCGTCGGTGGGGGCCGTGCCCGCGTTTGCCGAGGGCGTGCCGACGCCCGTGGCGGGCGTGCCGGCGTCGGCCGAGGCTGTGGCCGCGCCCGCGGACGGGGAGTCGGCGCCGGTGGGGAGCGGGACCACACCCGCCGAGGGCGTGGCCGCGCCCACGGGCGGCGAGGCGGCCGGCGCCCACGCGCGGGGGAACGCGCCCGTCCTCGTCCCCTGTGTCCTCTCCGCCCGGGGCGAGCAGGCCCTGCGCGCCCAGGCCGAGCGGCTGCGCGCCCACGTCGCCGAGCGCCCCGGGCTGACGCCCCTGGACGTCGGGTACTCCCTCGCCACCACGCGCGGAGCGCTGGAGCACCGGGCCGCCGTGCTCGCGGGCGACCGGGACGGGCTGCTCGCCGGGCTGGCGGCGCTGGCCGCCGGGGCGCCGGCGCCGCACGTCGTCCGCGACGTCGCAGCAGGCGGCCGTACGGCCTTCCTGTTCCCCGGGCAGGGCAGCCAGCGGCCGGGGGCGGGACGTGCGCTGTACGCGGCGTTCCCGGCGTACGCCGAGGCGCTGGACGAGGTCTGCGGACACCTGGATCCGCACCTCGAACGGCCGCTCCAGGACGTCCTGTTCGCCGACGAGGGCACGCCCGACGCCGCGCTGCTCGACGACACCGCGTACACCCAGCCCGCCCTGTTCGCGACCGGCGTCGCGCTCGCCCGGCTGCTGGAGGGCTGGGGCGTCGTCCCCGACCGGCTCGGCGGGCACTCGATCGGCGAGCTGACCGCCGCCCACGTGGCCGGCGTGCTCTCCCTGGAGGACGCCTGCGCCCTGGTCGCCGCCCGTGGCCGGCTGATGGCGGCGTCCTCGCCGGACGGTGTCATGGTCGCGGTCGAGGCAGGTGAGGACGAGGTCGCGGCCGTCCTGGCCGGTGACGAGCGGGTGGGGGTCGCGGCCGTCAATGGGCCGCGTGCGACCGTCGTTTCCGGCTCGCGCGAGGGCGTCGAGCGAGTGACCGGCCTCCTCGCCGCCCAAGGGCGGCGCACCAAGCGGCTGCGCGTGTCGCGCGGGTTCCACTCGCCGCTGATGGACGAGGTGCTGGACGCGTTCCGGTCCGTCGCGGACGGGCTCGACTACCGCGCGCCGCGCGTCCCCCTCGTGTCCAACGTGACCGGGGAGACCCTGGAGGCGGATGAGGTGTGCTCCCCGGACTACTGGGTGCGGCACATCCGCCGCCCGGTGCGGTTCCACGACGGCGTCCGGCGGCTGGTCGCCGACGGCGTGACGACCTTCCTCGAACTCGGCCCCGGCGGCGTCCTGTCGGCACTGGTCCGGGACGCCCTGGGTGACGAAGGCGGCACCGCCGCCGTACCGCTGCTCCGGCGCGGGCAGGACGAGGAGACCAGCCTGGTCACCGCCCTCGCCCGGGCACACACGCGCGGTGCCGCGGGCCCCGGCTGGGCCCGGTTCCACACCGAACGCGGCGCCCGCCGCGTCGCGCTGCCCACCTACGCCTTCCAGCGGCAGCGCTACTGGCCCGACGTCGTCGCCCCCGCCATGCCGGGAACTCCCGTCACCGGCGGTACGGTTCCGGCAGTCGTTGCCGAGCCCGTCGCCGAGGGGCCGTCGCTGCGCGACCGCCTCCTGCCGCTCCCCGGCGGCGAACGGGAGCGGATCGTCACCGAGTTGGCGGCGTCGCACATCGCCGCCGTCCTCGGCCACCCGACGACGGAGGCCGTCGAGGAGAGCGTCGGCCTGCCCGAGCTCGGCTTCGACTCGCTCGCCGCCGCCGAGCTCCGCACCGCCCTCCAGACGGCCACCGGCCTCACCCTGTCCACGTCGCTGGTCTTCGACCATCCCACCCTCAAGGCCCTCGCCGCCCACCTGCTGGCCGGGCTGGAGGACGAACCGGCCGCCGCACCGGCAGGCGACGGCACCCTCGCCGCGCTCGCCCTGCGCGCCGGCGAACTCGGCGAGTTCGCGGCCTTCCAGGACCTGCTGCGCACCGCCTCCCGTTACCGCCCGGTCTTCGGCACCGGCGAGCGCCCGGCCGCGCGCCCGGAACCCGTCCGGCTCTCCCGCGGACGCGGCCCGGCCGGCACCCGGCTGCTCTGCTTCCCGTCGTTCGCCGGCCGCTCCGGAGCCCACCAGTACGCCCGGCTCGCCGCGGCGGCCCACGACACGGCCGAGCTCTGGGCCCTGCCCGCACCGGGCTTCAACGGGGGCGAGGACCTTCCCGACAGCCTGGAGGCGCTCGCCCGCCACCACGCCGAGGACGTCCTGCGCTGCGCCCCCGACGGCACGTTCGCCCTCCTCGGCCACTCCGCGGGCGGCTGGATCGCCCACGCCGTCGCCGCCCGGCTGGAGGCGCTCGGCACCCCGGCCCGCGCGGTCGTCCTGCTCGACAGCTACCTCCCCGACAGCCCGGTGCTGCCCGCTATTCAGGAAGAGATCGGCCGACGGCTGCGCGACGGCGGTGGCTCCCTCGGCCCCGGCGACGACCGCTGGGACGACACCTGCCTGACCGCCATGGGCGGCTACGACCGGCTGTTCACGGGGTGGCGGCCGGAGCCGCTCGCCACACCGGTCCTGCACCTGCGGGCCGCCGCACCACTGGCCGCCTTCCCGGAGGGCCGGTGGCAGGCCGCCTGGCCCGCGGCGCACGCCACCGCCGAGGTACCCGGCGACCACTTCGGCCTGATCGGCGAGCACGCCACCGGCACTGCGCGCACCGTCCTGGACCGGCTCGCCGGCTCGTACGCCGTCGGTTCGGACGCCGCTGACGCGGACGCCGCCGGCTCGAACGGCGCTGGCCCGACCGGCACCGGTCCGGACGGCACCGGTCCCACCGGCCCCGGCCCGAACGCGGCCGGCCCCAACGCCACCGAGCCGCCGCAGCGCCGCTGAGCCGCCGGGCCGCGCCGCAGGGGGGCGCCCCCGCACACCCCACGACCACCACCCGACCGCACCACCCACCCCGCACCACCGACTACAGCGAAGGACACCGCACCCATGAGCATCGATCAGGTCCGCCGGCCGGAACCCGGGGACGTGGACCAGGACGTCCTCGACGGCCAGGCCTCCTACCACCGGCGCGCGCTCACCTTCTACGACCTGGTCGTCTTCCGCGGCAGCGCGCCCCTGTTCTGGCGCTGCTCGCCGCGCAACTTCCACCGGATGTACGCCACCTGCGCCGGCGAGAAGCACCTGGAGGTCGGGGTCGGGACCGGGTACCTGCTGGACCACTGCCCGTTCCCCACCCCCGACCCCGACATCACCCTCGTCGACCTCAACCCCAACACCCTCGCCTTCACCGCCCGCCGCCTGAAGCGCTACCGCGTCACCCAGGTCCAGGGCAACGCCCTCGAACCGCTGCCCGTGCCCGACGCCTCCTACGACTCGGTCGCCCTCAGCTTCCTGCTGCACTGCATCCCCGGGAGCCTGCGCGAGAAGGGCATAGCCCTCCGCCACGCGGCCCGGGCCGTGAAGCCCGGCGGGTACGTGTTCGGCAGCACGATCCTCTCCCAGGGCGTCCCGGTCACCCGCGCCGGCCGCTCGCTGATGGACAAGCTCAACGCCAAGGGCGTCTTCCACAACCAGGAGGACAGCCTGGAGGGCCTCCGGGACCAGCTCACCGAGCACTTCACCGACCACGACCTCGTCGTGCGCGGCTGCGTCGGCCTCTGGCGCGCCCGCACGGCCGGCTGAGCGGAAGGGGAGACGGCCATGGCACACCGCTGGCACCCCATCGTGGAGGCGGGCGATGCCTTCCTCGCCTCTGCGCCGATGCGCCACACCCGTACCGTCGACCTGCCCTTCCCGCCCGAGGAGACCTGGGCGGTGCTAACCAGCGACGAGGCGTCGAGCTGGACCAAGGGCATGGAACGGCTGCGCTGGACCTCCGAACGGCCCTTCGGCGTCGGCACCACCCGCGAGATCAGCATGAGCGGCGACTTCGTCCTCAAGGAGCGCTTCTACCGCTGGGACGACGGACACCGCAAGACGTTCACCGGGGTCGCGGCCAGCCGCCCGATCTTCCGTCGGCTGGTCGAGGACTACGTGGTCGAGGCGACCCCCAACGGCTCCCGGCTGCGCTGGCGGTGGGCCGCCGAACTGCGTACCCCCTGGAGCCTGCCGCTCGTCCGGCACGCCCTCGACCGGTTCTTCTTCGCGCCGACGGGCCGGTCGCACATCGACGGACTGCGCACGTACATGACCACGCGGCGCTGAGCCGCCGTCCGCCGACGCAGACACCCGACACCGAATACCCAACACCCAACACCGAATACCGAATACCGAACGAACCGGAAACGAGGGCTGGGCAACCATGTGCGGTATCGCAGGCTGGATCTCCTTCCAGCGCGACCTGGAGGGCGAAGGGCCCGTGCTGCGGGCCATGAACGACACGATGGTCTGCCGCGGCCCCGACGCCGAGGGCGCCTGGCTGTCGCGGCACGCCGCGCTCGGCCACCGCCGGCTGGCCGTCATCGACCTGGAGGGCGGCGTCCAGCCCATGGTCGCCGAGACGGACGACGGGCCGGTCGTCCTCACCTACAGTGGCGAGGCGTACAACTACACCGAGCTCCGCGCCGAACTCCGGCGCCGAGGCCACGAGTTCCGTACCGCCAGCGACACCGAGGTCGTCCTCCGCGGCTACCTGGAGTGGGGGCCCGGCCTCGCCGACCGGCTCAACGGCATGTACGCGCTGGGGATCTGGGACGGCCGCACCGAACGGCTCGTCCTCCTCCGCGACCGGCTCGGCATCAAGCCCCTCCACTACCACCTCACCAAGGACGGCGTCGTCTTCGGCTCGGAGGCCAAGACCGTCCTGGCCCACCCGCTCGTCGAACCGGTCGTGGACACCGACGGGTTCCGCGAGCTGTTCGGCTTCGTCAAGACCCCCGGCCGCTCGGTCTGGGCGAACCTGCGCGAGGTGCGCCCCGGCACCGTCGTCACCGTCGACCGCGGCGGCGTCCGCGAGCACGTCTACTGGACGCTGGAGGCGAAGGAGCACGCGGACGACACGGAGACCACCGTCCGCCGGATCCGCGAGCTCCTCGACGACACCGTCGCCCGCCAGCTCGTCGCCGACGTCCCGCAGTGCGTCCTGCTCTCCGGCGGGCTGGACTCCAGCGCGCTCACGGCCCTCGCCGGCCGCCACCTCGCCGCGCAGGGCAAGCAGGCCCGCACCTTCACCGTCGACTTCGTCCAGAGCGAGGGGTTCAACCCCGACGACCTCCACGACACCCAGGACGCCCCCTTCGCCCGGGACGTCGTCCGGCACGTCGGCACCGTCCACCAGGACATCCGCCTCGACCACCAGCAGCTCGCCGACCCCGCCGTGCGCCGGGCCGTCGTCACCGCCCGCGACCTGCCGTTCGGCTTCGGCGAGGCCGACAACTCCCTCTACCTGCTGTTCAAGGCGATCCGTGAGCACTCCACCGTCGCCCTCTCCGGCGAGTCCGCCGACGAGGTCTTCGGCGGCTACCCGTGGTTCCACATCCCGGCCGTCCAGGCGCAGCCCATGTTCCCCTGGGTCACGGCCTCCTCCCTCGACCCCTCCGGCCACCCCACCAAGCTCATCGACCCCGAGCTGCTGCTGCGCACCCTCGACGTGCCCGGCTACTGGGCCCAGCGGTACGCCGACTCCGTGGCCGCCGTCCCCGAGGTGCCGGGGGAGGACGCGCACGAACGCCGCATGCGCGAGTTCTGCCACGTGCACCTGACGAGTCTGCTGCCCATGCTCCTGGACCGCAAGGACCGCATGAGCATGGCCGTCGGCCTGGAGGTCCGCGTCCCGTTCTGCGATCACCGGCTCGTCGAGTACGTCTACAACACGCCGTGGGCCATGAAGACCCACGACGGCCGCGAGAAGAGCCTGCTGCGCGGCGCCACCGCCGACGTCCTGCCGCGCTCCGTCGTCGAGCGCGTCAAGGCCCTCTACCCCCGGACGCAGGAACTCCGCTACGTCTCCGCCCTCCAGGCGCAGGTCTCCGAGCTGCTGGCCGGGGACCACCAGGCCGTCGGCTTCTTCGACGGCGCCGCCCTCCGGGAGGCCGCCCACGGCGCGCCCGAGGCCGTCCGGCGCGACGCGCGCGACGCGTTCGAGCGCGTCCTCGACCTGGCCGTCTGGCTGGACGTCCGCCGCCCGGTCGTCAAGCTCACCTGAACCCCCCACCCCGTACCCCCGAACCATAAGGACGCTTCGTGAAGGACGCCCCCGTCAAGGTCAACAACGCCGTCTACGACCAGCCGGACTCCTGGTGGCGCGACGACCGCCCGTTCGCCACCCTCCAGGAGTTCACCCCC
The DNA here is from genome assembly GCF_020037025.1 of Streptomyces huiliensis. Taxonomy (GTDB): domain Bacteria; phylum Actinomycetota; class Actinomycetes; order Streptomycetales; family Streptomycetaceae; genus Streptomyces; species Streptomyces huiliensis. Next base: position 7,468 of record NZ_JAIQLH010000138.1, read on the forward strand.
GCCCGCTTCGCCTACTTCCACGACGTCCTCACCCGACGGCTCCGCATGGACCTCGACGGCCTCAACGTCCTCGACATCGGCTGCGGCGGCGGCCTGCTCGCCGAGGAGTTCACCCGGGCCGGCTGCCGCGTCACCGGCATCGACCCGTCCCAGCCCTCACTGGACGCCGCCGCCGAGCACGCGAAGGAGCAGGGCCTGGACATCACCTACCGGCAGGGGACCGCCGAGGAACTCCCTTTCGCTGAAGGTGAGTTCGACCTCGTCTACTGCTGCGACACCCTGGAGCACGTCACCGACGTCGACCGCGCGGTCGCGGAGGCGTCCCGCGTGCTGCGGCCCGGCGGCCACTACCTCTACGACACCATCAACCGGACCTTCGCCTCCTGGCTGGTCATGGTGAAGATGGCGCAGGACTGGCCGTCCGTCAGCTGGGCCGAGAAAGACCTGCACGTCTGGCGGCAGTTCATCAAACCCGACGAGCTCTACAGGGTCTTCGGCCGGCACGGCCTGCGCAACAAGGGCCAGGTCGGCTTCTCCTCCAGCCGCGGCCGGCTGGAGGTGCTGCGGCTGCTCCGCCGCCGGGCCCGCGGCCACATCTCGTACGGCGAGCTCGGCCGTGAGTTCCGGCTCGGCACCAGCACCGACATCTCCGTCATCTACGCCGGATACGCCCGCAAGGACGGAGGGAACGTACATGCCGGCCGCTGACCACCCCGGCGGGGACGCCGCCGACGTCCGGGTGCCCGTACTCATCGTGGGCGGCGGGCCGGCCGGCCTCGCCGCGTCCCTCGCCCTCTCCCGGTACGGCGTCCGCCACCTCCTCGTCAACAAGCACCGCGGGACCGCCCACACGCCCCGCGCCCACCTGCTCAACCAGCGCACCGGCGAGATCTTCCGCGACCTGGGCATCGAGGAACAGGTCATGGAGCGGGCCACGCCGCCCGAACTCCTCGCCAACCACGTCTTCATGTCCACCTTCGCCGGCCCCGAGGTCGCCCGGCTCGACGCGTACGGCAACGGGCCCGACCGGATCGGGGACTACCGGGCGGCCAGCCCCGCCCGGATGTGCAACCTGCCACAGCACCTGCTGGAACCGCTCCTCGTCGAGGCCGTCGAGGAGGCCGGCGTCGGCGAACTCCGGTTCGGGCAGGAGTTCCTGTCCCTGACGCAGGACGAGAAGGGCGTCACCGCCCTCGTCCGTGAGCGCGGGACCGGCCGCGAGTACACCGTCCGCGCCGACTACCTCATCGGCGCGGACGGCGCCCGCAGCGGCGTCCTGCGGGAGCTCGGCCTCGGCCTCACCGGCGCGCAGGGCGTCGCCCAGGCCGTCTCCGTCTGGTTCGAGGCCGACCTGAGCCGCTACGCCGCCCACCGGCCCGGCATCCTCTACGTCGGCGCCGTCCCCGGCCGTCCCCCGACCGACGGCCGCGTCTTCGTCAGCGTCCGCCCCTGGAACGAGTGGGTGTTCCTCACCTTCCCGCACCCCGACACCCCCCTCGACCCCGACGACCACGAGGCGATCCGGGCGCGGATCCTGGAGAGCATCGGCGACGACTCCGTCACCGTCCGCATCAAGGACGTCTCGCCCTGGGAGGTCAACGGCACGGTCGCCGAACGGTACGGCACCGGGCGGGTGTTCTGCGTCGGCGACGCCGTCCACCAGGGCCCGCCCACCAACGGGCTCGGCCTCAACTCGGCGGTCGCCGACTCGTTCAACCTCTGCTGGAAGCTCAAACTCGTCCTCGACGGACCGGCAGGACCCGAGCTGCTCGACACCTACCACAGCGAACGGCACCCGGTCGGTCAGCAGGTCGTCGACCGCGCCTTCCGCAGCATGGCCGACCTGCTGGCCGTGCCGGAGGCCCTGGGCTTCGCCGCCGGCCAGAGCGCGGACGAACAGCGGCGCATCCTGGACTCGCTCAACGAGGGCACACCGGAAGCCCGCGACCGCGCCGCGGCCGTCACCGCCGCCACCCGCCGCTGCGACTACCAGGTCAACGCGCACGGCGTCGAACTCGGCTACCGCTACCGGGACGGCGCCACCGTCCCGGACACCCCCGAACCGGACGCCGACCGCGACGCCGAGCTCTACTACCGGCCCACCACCTGGCCCGGCGCCCACCTCCCGCACGCCTGGCTGGAGGACGGCCGGCGGGCCCTCTCCACCCTCGACGTCGTCGGGAACGGCGCGTTCGTCCTCCTCACCGGCCCCGGCGGCGGGCAGCGCTGGCAGGCCGCCGCCGAGGAGACCGCCCGCCGCACGGGCGTCCCGGTGACGGTCCGCGTCATCGGCGCGCCCGACGACCTGCGCGACCCGTACGGGCAGTGGGCGCGGGCCCGCGAGGTCGGCCCGGACGGCTGCGTCCTGGTCCGGCCGGACGCGCACGTCGCCTGGCGCGCGGCCGACGGCTCGCGGGCAGGTGAACTCCCGGATGTGATGGCCGGGTTGCTGCACATCTCCGCGGAGGGCTGAGCCCCTTCCCGTCGGCCGGGCTCCCGTGGGCCCGGCCGACGCGGGTCCGCCCGCGGTCCGTCGCCGGGACGCGCCCTCGCGCCCCGCGCTCCCGGCCCCGCCGTCAGGAAGCCGTCCGGTTGTCCCACGCCCAGGCGGCGACGCCGACGCGGTTGCGGACGCCGAGTTTGCGCTGGACGTGGGCGAGGTGCGTCTTCACCGTGCCGGGGGAGATGAAGAGTTCGGCGCCGATCTCGGCGTTGGTCAGGCCCTTGGCGACGAACCGGGCGATCTCCGCCTCGCGTTCGGTGAGCGCCTCGGTGGGCGGCGCCGTGCGGGGCGGCTCGGGTTCCCGCAGCTGCCGCAGCAGACGGACCGTCACCGACGGGCTGACCATGGCGTCCCCGGCCATCGCCGCCCGGACCGCCTCCACCAGCAGCGCCGGGCTCGACCGTTTGAGTAGGAAGCCGCAGGCGCCGTTGCGCAGCGCCGCGTGCACGTACTCGTCGAGGTCGAACGTCGTCACCACGACCACCCGCAGCGGGTCCGGCACGTCCGGGCCCGCCAGCAGCCGGGTGACCTCCAGGCCGTCCAGCCGCGGCATCCGGATGTCGGCCAGGACGACGTCCGGCCGCAGCCGGCCCGCCAGTTCGACGGCCTGCCTGCCGTCCTCGGCCTCGGCGACGACCTCCATGTCCGGCTGGGAGTCGAGGATCAGCCGGAAACCGATGCGGACCGCTTCCTGGTCGTCGGCGAGGAGTATGCGGGTGCTCATGATCGTCACGGTAGCGGCCCTCTGCCGGGAGGCATACCCCCGGCCTCACGCGGCCCGCCCGCGGTCTGCCGTTCGGCAGATGTGCCCGGCGGGACCCCGACGGGAGGGTGGGTACCGCACCGGCGGGCACGGCCGCCGGTCGGAGACGAGGGGTGAGGCCGTTCATGAGCACACAGGTGACCACGCGACCGGAACCGGTCCGGGACGGCCGGCGGTCACGGCGGTCCTGGTGGTCCCGGTGGCCCGTCTGGTCGGGCCGGCTGGCGGCCCTCTGGTCCCTGCTGTACGGCGCGGCCGGGCTCTACTGGGCGGCGGGCGGCGCCGGTTACCCCTTCGCCAAGGTCGTCGACGACCGCGCCTCGGCCTCCCTGCTGGAGCCCAGCCGGGCGGAGGTCGTCGGACCGGTGATCGCGGCGGTGGGCGCGGCGGGCGTCGTGGCCGGCGTGCTGATGGCCCGCGGGGTGGGGAAGGGCCGGGCCCGGGCCTGGCTGATCGGCTACGGCTGGGTGTCGGCGTGCGTCCTGGCGTTCGCCCTCCCCGACTACTCGCTGCTGGCCCTGGTCGCCTTCGCACCGGTGCTGGTGGTGTTCGCCTTCACCGGGGTGCCCGGCCCGCAGGACGGCGTGGGCGACATCCTGTACTGGCACCGCGGCAACCTGATCATCGTCTTCGTCGGCGGCCTGCTGTGGGCCGCGGCCACCCTCGCCTACCAGTGGCGCACCGCCGACCGCTGCACGGCCTGCGGCCGCGGCCGGCACGGCGCCGCCCGCTGGACGACACCCGAGGCCACGGTGCGCTGGGGCCGCTGGGCGGTCTACGCCGCCGCCCTCTCCTCCGTCCCCTACGACTTCACCCGCCTGGCCTGGTACTTCGGCTGGCCCCTGGGCATCACCCGGGAGTTCCTGAAGGACATGCAGGACACCCCCGGGATGTTGGAGATCGGCCTCGGCCTCGGCCTCCTCTCCACAGCGGGCGGCCTGCTGACCCACGGCCTGATCAGCCGTTGGGGTGAGGTCTGGCCCCGCTGGGTGTGGTGGAAGGCCGGCAAGCGCGTCCATCCCCTCACGGCCATCATCCCGGCCGGCACCGTGGCCCTCGTCCTCGTCCCCGGCGGCCTGATGAACACCCGTCACGTCACCGCCGACATGTGGGGCGCCAACGGCCCCGGCATCCTCTGGACCGTCTGGGGCCTCGCCCTCGGCGCGGCCACCCTCGCGTACCACCTGCGCCGCCGGGGGGCTTGCGGCCGGTGCGGGCGGGGGTGAGTCGGACAGGGGGCCCACGGTCCGGCGCGTCCCTCCGTCCGGCGCGCGATCGGGCCGCTCACGGCGGCCTCGCGGTCCTCCGAAGGGATGAGACGAGCTTTCCGTGTGGACACCCCTCACCCGCACGGTGCCCCACTCCACGCCGTTTTCGCCGTCCCGAACGCCGCTGGTGCTCGGATGCTCGCGGGAGCGGCCGGGGAAACCCCAGGTGAGGCGCCGGGGCGGTGGCCCGTGGGCAGCCGCCGGCCGTGGGAGCCCAGGACGGCGAAAGGGACGGCCGGTCCGTGCCCGCCCTAGGCGGGCGGAGCACCGGGGCGGGTTCCGCCGGGCCGGCTCACGTTGCCGGGACTTCCTTCCCCGCGCATGCGCACGAGGAACGCACGGGTGGCCGGGCCGATGTTCGGACCATCACCCGGCGTGTTTGACCGGTGACAGGGGCAGCCGGTACCTGTCGGGGCCGCACGCCGGCGCCCCGTCTTCCCCGTGGCTCCGGTGCGACGCCGGCCGGTCGCTTCCGGGCTCCTGCCGGCAGCCCGTGTTCCTCCTCCCGAGGCCGCCCCTCCCGTGGCTCACCTCCGTCGGCGACGGCGCTCGGACGCCGCCGGCAAGGAGCACGGTCTCCTGTTCCGCACAGCACTGGACGCCGCTCCCGGTCCGACGGGCCGGGAGCGGCGCCCGTAAGGAGAACCACGCGTGAGTGCGAGAACGCCCCTCCGACGCGGCGGCGGTACGCGTCTTCGCGTCGCGGCGACGGCATGGGCGCCCTCGCCCCGTTGCTCGCCCTGCCGGACGCCGCGCCGGACGTCCGGCGCGTACCCCCCCCTCGTCGGCCCCGCGACGGAACGGCGGTCGCCAAGACCGGCGAGACGGCGGCCGGGGGCTGACGGGACGGCGGCCGCGGAGCCGACGAGACGGTGGGCGGGGGCTGACGGGACGGCGGTCCCGGGGCCGGTGAGACGGCGGCCGGGGGACCGGCGTCCGCACCGCGCCGCGCGCTCTCAGTGCCGCAGCGGCAGCTCCGCCCGCACCTCCCACCCCTCCCCGTGACCGCCTGCCGTCAACGCCCCGCCCAGCGCCTCCACCCGCTCGGAGAGCCCGGCCAGGCCGAGTCCGCCGCGCCGTTCGCCGTGCACCGGGCGGCCGGCGCGCGGGCCGGACCCGCGGCCGGAGTCCGTGACGGAGACGGTCAGCAGCGGCCCGGCGGCAGTCCGCCCGCAGGAGAGGGCGACCCGGACCCGTTCCGTACCGGGGGCGTGCCGGCGCACGTTGGTCAGGGCCTCGACGACGACGCGGTGCACGGTCGCGGCGACCTCGCGCGGTACGTCCGCCCGCCGCTCGGGCGGGAGTTCGTCCGTCAGCAGGACGTCCGCCGTACCGGAGGCCCGGAACCGGTCCACGACGCCCGGCACGTCGTCCAACCCGTACGCCGCCGCGCGGGCACCGGCCTCGTCGGACGCCGGGCCGGCCGCGGGTCGGGCGGGGGAGGGCGCGGCACTCCCGTCCCCGACCCCGTCCCCCTCCCCGTCGCGCAACATGTGCACCGTACGGTCCATGGACCCCAACGCCCGCACCCCCGCCTCCTCGATCCGCCGGAGCAGCGCCGGCACCTGCTCGGGCCGCGCCTCGTGGACGACCTGCGCGGCCTGGGCGAGGGCGACGATGCCGGAGACGTCGTGGGCGACGAAGTCGTGCAGGTCGGCGGCGAGTTCGAGCCGCTGGGCCCGGCGGGCCTCCCGTACGCTCCGCGACCGCCGCTCCCGGGCCGTGTGCAGGGCGCTGCCGAGCGCGCCGGCGGCCAGCGGGCCGGCCGACATGAAGGCGGACTGCCCGGCGGCCTCCAGCGCCCCGTCGTACGCGCCGGCCCGCAGCAGGAGCGTGGAGACGGCCGTACCCAGCACCAGCCAGAGCACGGCCGACCGCCGGGGCGGCAGCGCGCGGGTCACGAGGAGGACGAGCCAGGTGCCGGCGGCGTACTCGGCGAAGGCCGGTCCGATCGCGCCGGAGTCCTCGGCGACCGCGTCCGGGCCGCTGAGCGCGGTGCCCAGTCCGCACACCGCCGCCACCGCCACCGCCGTCCAGGCGAGGCGGCGCGCGTCGCGGGGCCACCAGCCCGTCGCCGCCAGGACGAGTCCGACGGCCGCCGTCATCGTGGCGACCGCCGTCCCCCCGGCGCCGGGCAGCGCCACGGCCCCCACCGCCACCGTGCCCGCCCCGGCCGCGCCGCAGCCGGCCCTGACGACGGCCTCGCGGGCGGGCCGCCACCCCCTCGTGTGCTCCATCCGCGCGAGTGTAGGACGATCATGATCAACCGTCCCCGGGCGCCGCCGGCCCGCCCGGCGGCGGACGGTGACGCGCCGGTCACCCACCGCGTCCGGCGGGCCTGGGCGAGACCGCCGCGCTTGGGGGGACACCCGCTCGCACGTGTAGTTTTTGTAGTACGGCCGCACCGGTTCCCCGGAGCATGCGGCACGTACTCGTCATCAAGCGCGTGCTGCCGCCCCCGGCGCCGCCATGCCGATACGAAGGACGCCCCACCCATGCCCTACGTGCGCCACTGGTTGCGCAATTCCGTCCTGTTGTTCGCGGCAGCGATCGTGCTCGGCATGACCGCCGCGCACACGTCGCTGATCCAGCCGCACGACCTGGACCTGGACCGCACCATCCAGACGAACACCCGCACCGGCTGGCTGAACGACGTGATGGAGGGTGTCAGCTACCTCGCCTCACCCGTCGCGGGCGTGATCATCCTCGCGCTGTGGAGCGGCTGGCTGCTGGTCGCCCGGCGGCGGCCGATCCAGGCCGTCGCCACGTTCCTCGTGGTCGCGGTCGGCTGGAACAGCACGCAGATCGCCAAGGCCCTGGTCGCCCGGGACCGGCCGCCGCGGCAGTTCTCCCTCGACCCGGAGATCGGTTCCAACAGCTTCCCCAGCGGCCACACGGCCTTCACCGTCGCGGTGGCCGTCGCCGTGTACTTCCTCTTCCGCGAGTCCCGCCACCGCCGCAAGGTCGTAGTCTGCGGCGTCCTCGCGGTGCTGCTGGTCGCCTTCTCGCGGATGTACATCGGCGCCCACTACCCGACCGACACCCTCGGGTCGGTCCTGGTCGCCGGGTCGGCGATCTTCTTCATCACGGGCATCTGGCACGTCTGGCTGCTCCCGCGGGTGGACCGGCTGCCGCTGCTCGGCAAGTTCGGCCTGGAGCAGGAGCGCGCGGAGCTGGAGGCCCGGGAGCGCGGCCACGCCGACGTACCGGGCGTGGGCGGCCCGCGCCGCCCCGGCCGGCACCGCAGGCACGCCGCCCGCTGAGCGCCTGCCGCCGAGCGACCCTACGAAGGCCCGCCGCCTCTCCTGAGGCGGCGGGCCTTCGGCCTTCTTCCGGCAGGCCCGTACCGACGTCCGAGACCCCGGCCCGGCCCGTACCTGCCCGGCCGTGCCCGCGCGTGCCCCCGCGAGCCGTTCCCGCCGCCCTACAAGCCGCTCGGGGAGGCCGCCATACTTGGGGGAGGCCGGGGGCGGCGCGGAGGAATCGACGGGGGCGGCGGGGCGGGGATGGCGGAGACCAGGCTGATCCAGGGCCGGTACCAGCTGCTCGACCGGATCGGGCGGGGCGGCATGGGAGAGGTGTGGCGCGCCCGCGACGAGTCCCTGGGCCGGCACGTCGCAGTCAAGTGCCTCAAACCGCTCGGCCCGCGCCACGAACCGTCCTACCTTCGGGTGCTCCGCGAACGCTTCCGCCGCGAGGCCCGCGTCGCGGCGGCGCTCCAGCACCGCGGCATCACCGTCGTCCACGACTTCGGCGAGAGCGACGGGGTCCTGTACCTGGTCATGGAGCTCCTCGACGGGCGCAACCTCAGCCAGCTCCTGGAGGACAACAAGCAGCACCCGCTCCCCGTCCCCGAGGTCGTCGACATCGCCGAACAGGTCGGCGCCGCCCTCGCGTACACCCACCGCCAGGGCATCGTCCACCGCGACCTCAAACCGGCCAACATCATGCGGCTCACCGACGGCACGGTGAAGATATGCGACTTCGGCATAGCGCGCCTCGGCCACGACATCGGCTTCACGGCCCGGCTGACGGGGACCGGCATCGCCATGGGCACCCCGCACTACATGTCGCCCGAGCAGATCGGCGGGGGCGGCGTCGACCACCGCAGCGACCTGTACTCGCTGGGCTGCGTGCTCTACGAGATCGCCACCGGCACGCCGCCGTTCGACATGGACGACGCGTGGGCCGTGCTCGTCGGCCACCGCGACACGCCGCCCCGGCCCCCGCGCGAACTCCGCCCGGAGCTGCCGGCGGTGTTCGAGGACGTCGTCCTCGACCTGCTCGCGAAGGAGCCCGACGACCGTCCCGACGACGCGGGGGAGCTCGTCCGGCGGCTGGGCGGCTCGCGGCCGGGGACGCACGCGGGCGGGGGCGGTCCGTACGCGGGCGTCGCCGCGTACCCGGGCGGTGGCGCCTATCCGGGCAGCGGCGCGTACCCCGCAGGCCCGTCGTACGCGGGCCCGTCGTACGCGGGCCCGTCGTACGCGGGCCCGTCGTACGCGGGCCCGTCGTACGCGGGCCCGTCGTACGCGGGCCCGTCGTACGCGGGCCCGTCCTACGCCGGCCTGCACGCCGAAGGGCTGCCGCGCCCCGGCACCGACCCGCACCGCCTGCCCGACCCGCCGCCCCGGCTCCCGGCCTGGGCGCGGAACATGACCACCGGCTCCAAGGCCGCCGGCACGGGCGCGATGGCGCTCCCGCCCGACCCCGCCGCCGTCCTGACGGGCGCCTGGACGGCCGCGTGGAGCGACGGAGGGGACGCGGGGGGCACGGGGCCGGCCCGCCGCGGACCTGCTGCCGGATCTGCCGGACCCGGCGCTCCGCTACGACCTGGCACTCCGCTACGAGAGACGGGTGCCGACCCGCGCCTGTCGATCGGCTCGCAGGCGCTCCTCTCCACCGGCGCGGCCGCCACCGGGCCCGCCGCCACCGGCTCCGCGCGCTCCACCGGGACCGAACGCCCGTCCCCGACGGCCCCCGCTCCCACCTCCGTCCCCGCCCCCGTCCCCGTTTCCGCGGAGGTACTGGACGACCTCGCCGCCCGGCACACCGGCGGCCTCCGCCTCGGCCGCGCCGGACGCTGGGCGGAGGCCGACGAGACGCACCGCGCCGTGCTCGCCGAGCGCGAGCGGCTGCTCGGCCCCGACCACCCGGACACCCTCGCCAGCCGCTACGAGGTCGCCTTCTCGCTCAGCCGCCTCGGCCGGCCGGAGGAGGCGCTGCGCGAGTTCGCGCGCACCGCCTCCGCCCGCTCCCGCACCCTCGGTCCCGACCACCCCGACACACTCGCGGCCCGCCAGGAGACGGCGTACGTCCTCGGCCGGCTCGGCCGCCACTTCGAGGCGCGGGAGGTGTACGCGGACGTGCTCGCGGCCCGCGAACGCATCATGGGCCCCGACCACCCCGACACCCTCCGCTGCGGCCACAACCTCGCCTTCAGCCTCAGCAGACTGGGCCTGCTGGAGGAGGCGTACCGGATGGCGCACGACGTGGCCGCCGCGCGGGCCCGGGTGCTGGGCGCGGACCATCCCGACACCCTCGTCACCCGCTACGAGGTCGCCTACACGCTCGGCCAGCTGGACCGGTGGAGCGACGCCCTCCGCACGTACCGCGAGGTGGCGGCGGCCCGCACCCGCGTCCTCGGCCCGGACCACCCGGACACCCTGGCCGCCCGCTACGAGGCCGGCATCTGCCTGGGCCGCCTCGGGCGCAGCACCGAGGCGCTGGAGCTGTACCGCGCCCTGATCGAGGACCGCGCCCGTGTCCAGGGCGCCGCCCACCCGGACACCCTCCGCGCCCGGCACGGCATGGGCGTCAACCTCGGCCGCCTCGGCCGCTGGGAGGAGGCCCTCGCCGAGGCCCGCGACGTCTGCGCCATCCGCGCCCGCGTCCTCGGCGCCGACCATCCCGACACCCTCGTCAGCCGCCGCGAGGTCGCCGTCGGCCTCGGCTGGCTCGGCCGCTGGACGGACGCCCTCGCCGTCTACCGCGACGTCGCCCAGGCGCGCCAGCGCGTCCTCGGCGCGGACCACCCGGACGCGCTCGCCAGCCGCAACGACGAGGCGCGCTGCCTGCAGCAGCTCGGGCGCACGGCGGAGGCGGCGGAGCTGTACCGCCAGGTCGCGGCCCTGCAGCAGACCCGGGCGGCCCGCCTCAGGCGGTGAACGCCCGGGCGACGGCCAGGCTGTCCTCGTACACGTGGTGCCGCGTCACCAGCCCGTTCTCGACGGTGAGGTGCAGCGCGAACCGCGCCCGGTACCGCCGTCCCGTCGGCCGCGCCATCAGTCGCAGCTCACCGGTGACGACCGCGTCCACCCCGTCGACGAGCACCCGCTCGATCCGGGTGTCCGCCTCCTCCGGCACGTGGTGCGCCCCGATCTCCCGGTAGTGCGCCGCCGCGTCCGCCCGGCTCGACCGCTCCCGAATCCACGGCGTCTCCACCCGCCCCAACTCCTCCACCGGCCAGTCCAACGCCCAGTCCGCCCCCTCCGCGTACAACTCCGCGATCCGCTCCGCATCCCCGTCCGCCATCCGCTGCAACAACTCGCCGACGAGGGCGCGGGTGGCGGCGGTGGCGGCCTCGTGGTCGGTGTGGGGTGCGGGGGTGACGGTGCTCATGGCGCTCTCCTGGGTACGTGATGCGGGCCGCGCGGGGGCGGTTGGGCATCAGTGTGGGGTGGGGGAGTGGGGGAGAGCGATTACTTGGGAGGTAAGGGGGCTGGTGGGCGCGTGAGCTGGTGAAGGAAGATGGGGGTGGGCGGGGGTGAACGCCCAGCTCAGGAAGTATGGTCCCCGCGCGAGCGGGGGTGGTCCCATCTCTTCGCCCACCACCGTCAACCGCACGTCATGGTCCCCGCGCGAGTGGGGGTGGTCCACGCTTCGCCTGGTCGACTGCCTGGGTGAGATCATGGTCCCCGCGCGTGCGGGGGTGATCCGCCCGCACCTGCGGGCCCCTACGAACCCGCACCATCCCCCGTACCGCCGCCGCAGCGGGGGAACACTCACCGCCCGCCGCCCCGCCCCCCGCCGCCCAACTCCCGGGACGGCACAAGATTCAGCCGCCCGATCGCCTCGTTGACGTCCTTCGGCCAGAACCACAGCCGGTACACCGGCGGCACGCGGAAGTAGTCTTCCGGACCGAAGAGTTCGCGGGTGCGCAGGTCGGCGCAGTAGCGCTCGCGCCACGAGAACGACTCGCCGGGGCGGAGCGGTTTGCCTTCGACGATCTTCTGGGTGACCTCGTGCAGCCGTTCCAGGGACCGGTACTCGTACGCCAGCAGGGTCGCCGGCTCCTTCCAGATGCCCTTTTTCCCCTTCACGGCCTTGTCGGCGGCCTCCAGGGTCATGGGAAGGTCGAGTTCCCCGGGAATGGAGGGGTAGATGATGAACGTCGCGGCCCAGCCGGCGGCGATCAGGTCGAGGTTGAAGGTAGAACGCTGCGCCCGCGTGAGAACGGCACGTTCCTCCTTCGAGTAGTCGGGAGCGATGTAGGCCAGCAGGCGGTGGTGGTCGTCGAAGGGCGAGTCCGCCGTGCGGACGAAGATCTTCCGCGGCTTTTCGCGCGGAGGGGTCCCCTCCGGAACGCCCTCGATCAGCCTCTTGTTGATGTTGTCCGTGTTGAACTTCGCCGCGTCGGTGCCCTGTTCGAACTGCAACGTGCCGGCATGGCCGGTACGGATCTTCGGCAGCAGGAACTCGGCGAGATCGCGCGAGATGGGCGCCTTGCCGTCCTCGATCCACCCGGCGAGCTGCTTGAACTTCTCGTCCACGTGAGCGGCGCCCTCGGCGGACTTCGCCGTCACCTCGGGGGTGTCGACGGACAGCATGCGAACGGGCATGCGGATGTTCGGCGTATCGCCGTCGTGTACGTCGACCAGAGCGTTGGAGCCCATGGCGGGCATGGACTCCCCGGCCGGTGACCACAGAACCTGTACAGGGTCGATCACGGCTGTCGTCCTTCCTGAACGCCGGTTCGCCGGCTCCCGCGCACAGCGTCACACCGCCCACCGGGCGCCGCAACAGAAGACGCCCCGGCGGGTGACAGGTGCGAACCCGAACGGGGGGAGGGAAGGAAGGCTCCGGGACGGAACCGGAGGGAGAGAAGAGGACGAGGCGAGACCGACCGGATTCGAACCGGCGTCCTCGCGGTTTTGGAGACCGCGCGCGACGACCTCTGCGCTACGGCCCCGCCCGCACCGCATCCTAGCCGCACCGGACGGCGCGCGGAGCGCCGGGTAGCGCGTCGGTGCCGGGACGGATCCGCGAACACGCCATCGAGCGGCCATGGTCGGCCCCGGTGAACTCCCCGTTCCGGTGGGGCCGTTCCCGGTGGGGCGTGGGAGGAGGAGAGGGGGGCGGGGCTGCCGCGGTTCTTGGGTTGGTTCTGGGGGGTGCACCGAGGCAGCCCCGCGCCCTTGATCCTGAACAACACCGACCGTAGCGCCCCCGGTATGCCGCGGGCCCCCGTGCGCTGTTGCCTGGTGTTGCCAAGCGGGAGGCAACGGGCCAGGTAACCCGCCCCGATTCCGGAACCCACCCGCTGACCAGCGGCGAAGCCCCGAGCGGTACGGTAAGCGCGGGGTGCGCGGGGTGAGGCCATGGCTCACGAATGGCTGGGGGGACGCAGGGTGTTGATCGGCGAGCATCTGCGGACCCTGCGCGTCCGGCGCGGCTGGTCGCTGACCCGGCTGTCCCGGCAGGTCCACTACAGCAAGAGCTACCTGAGCCGGGTCGAGAACGGCCTCCGCCCCCTCACCCTGGAACTGGCCGAGCGCTGCGACCAGGCCCTGGGCGCCCGCGACACGCTGGCCCGGCTCGTGCGCGACCGGCTCCGGTCCGAGGGGCCCCCAACCTCCCCGGTCCCCGGCGCCCGCCCGGACACGGCCTCACCGCCGCCGGCGGAACCCCGCCGCGCCGCCGGCGACCCGCTCCCCGCCCAACTGCCCGCCGTCGGCCGCATGTGGGGGCGCGCGGCGGAGACCAGGCTGGCCGGGGCGTTCCTCGACGGGCACACCGGCCCCGCCGTGATCGCGGTGGACGGGATGGGCGGCGTCGGGAAGACGACGTTCGCCGTCGCGCTCGCCGGAAGCCTGGCGGCGACCCGGCCGGACGGGGCCCTCTTCGCCGACCTGGGCGCCCACGGCCCGTCCGGGAACCGCGCGGCGCCGGAGGAGGTGGCGACCGGGCTGCTCCACGCGCTCGGCCGGCCCCCGCGGCACGTCCCGGTGGAACCCGCCGAGCGGCTCGCCCTGGTGCGCAGCATGCTGGCGGAGCGCCGGGTGGTCGTGGTGCTCGACGACGCCGCCGGCGCCGCGCAGGTGGCGCCGCTGCTGCCGGCCGCCGGCGACAGCCTGATCGTCGTCACCAGCCGGCGCCGGCTGACCGCCCTGAGCGTCCGGCACGGCGCCCTGCGGATCCCCCTGGAACCGCTGCCGGCCGACGAGGCGGTCGGGTTCCTGCGCAGTGCGCTCGGGCGGCGCGCGGCGGCCCCGGGTTCCGGCCCGCCCTCCACCGCCCCGGACGCCGCTCCGGACACCGCCCCGGACGGCGACGCGGACGCCGCGCTGTCCGCCGTCGCACGCCACTGCGGCGGCCTCCCCCTCGCCCTGCGCATCGCGGCCGAACACCTCGTGGAGTGGGGAGACCGGTTCACCGCCGCCCTGGCCGGCGAACAAGGCGGGTCCGGCGCGCGGTTGGACCTCCTGGCGATGCCGGGGGAGAGCAGCACCGCGGTGCGTGCCGTGTTCGCCTGGTCCTACCGGGCGCTCCCGCCCGACCAGGCGCGGGCGTTCCGGCTGCTCGCGCTGCACCCCGGCGCCGAGCTGGGCGTGGCGGCCGCGGCGGCCGTCGTGGACGAGCCGGCCGCCGCGGCCGGCCGGCTGCTCGGCGAACTGCGCGCCGCCAGCCTCCTCATGGAGGTACGGCCCGGCCGCTACCGCATGCACGACCTGCTGCGCGACTACGCGCGCGAGCGCGCCCGCGCCGACGAGCCCCCGGGCGAGCTAGCGGCCTGCACCGAACGCGTCCTCGCCTGGTACGCGCACGCGGCCGAGTCGGTGGCCGACGTGGTGCTGGGCCGCGCGCGGCACCGCGTGAAGACGGCGGACGCACCCGCGGGCTGCGAGCCGCCGCGGTTCGCCTCCGTCACCGAGGCGATGGTGTGGTGCGAGGCGGAGCGGGCGAACCTGAAGGCGTGCGTCGCCGCCGCCCGCGCGGCCGGCAGCCCGGTGGCGTGGCAACTGCCGTACGCCCTCTGGCCCTACCTCTACCTCCGTCACCACCACGGCGACCTGCTGAGCGTCGGCACCGCGGCCCGTGCCGCCGCGGGAGGCGGCGATCCGCTCGCGGCGGCGTGCGCCGAGAGCGTGCTCGCCGGTGCTCGCGCCGGGCTGCAGGACCATGAACGCGCCGACGCGCATTTCCCGCGGGCCATCGAAGGGTTCGCGGTGGCGGGCGACGCGGTCGGGGAGAGCACGGCCCGTACCGCGTACGCCCTCTCCTGTCTGCGCCGACGGCGGGGCGCGGCGGCCGTCGAGCAGGTGGCCCGCGCGGTGGAGCTCGCGGCGCGCGCGGACGACGCGTGGGCGACGGCCGTGGCCCTCACCGGCCTCGGGGAGGTCCGGCTCGCTCTCGGGCGGGCCGTGGAGGCGCTCGCTCCGCTGCACCACGCGGAGCGGCTGCACCGTGCGCACGGCTCGTTGTGGCTTCAGGCGTCGACCTGGACGCTGATCGCCACCGCGCACCGGGAGACAGGAGAGCACCGGCAGGCCGAGCGGTGCTACCGGAGGGCTATCGAGCTGCACGAACGGACGGGCATGCGAGCCGGGACCGCCCACGCCCTGCACCAGCTGGGCGTCGGGCTCCTGGCGCAGGGGCGGGTCGGGGAGGCTCGGCTCGCCCTGGGCCGGGCTCTGGAGATCTACGCGTCGCTGAAGGATCCGCGGGAGCGGGCCGTCGCGGAATCCCTCGCGGGAGTGCCCACGGGTGGCGGGATGAATCCGACAGCGCTGGGGATGCCATAGCCCCCCCAGAGGGGACACCCCCGCTTCCCGCTTCCCAGCGGAGGAAGGCGTTCGCGGAAGCGTCGGGTTCACGTCTGAGCGAGCGGCCCAGCCGGCCGTTCGGGCTTCATTCGGTCAGGTTCTATCGATTCTCATGTTGATCTCTGGCAAGGCGACGCTGACCGCCATCGCGGGCGCGTGACCAGGCGACTCACCCGCCGCAAGGCCCGGCCCGTCGAACGCCGCGACACCGCCCACCGGCTACGTGATGCCGGAAACGGCCTGATCAATCTCCGGAACCATCGCCACCTGCCGGCTTGACATGCAACCTAATGGTTGCCAATCTGATGGTGAGGGGGCTGGATGACATGGACGAGGTGTTCAAGGCGCTCGCGGACGCGAGTCGCAGGCGGCTGCTGGACCGGCTGAACGAGCGGGCCGGGCAGAGTCTGCGCGAGCTGTGCGCGGGGCTGGAGATGTCCAGACAGGCGGTGTCCAAGCACTTGGCGGTGCTGGAGGGCGCCGGCCTGGTCACGGTGGTCCGGCACGGCCGGGAAAGGCTGCACTACCTCAACCCCGTGCCCATCCACGATGTCGCGGACCGCTGGATCGGCAGGTACGAGCGGGGCCGGCTGGCCGCGCTCGGCAATCTGAAGCACGCCCTGGAAGGAACGGCGATGAGCAAGCCCGAGTTCGTTTACACGATCTACATCCACACCACACCCGAGAAGCTCTGGGAGGGGCTGACCAGCCCGGAGTTCCTCAAGCAGTACCACGGCGGCTGGGCGCCGTCCTCCGACTGGCAGGCCGGCTCGAAGGTGCTGTGGCCGGTCGAGGACGGCGGCGAGCCGCAGGACCTCGGCCAGGTGGTCACCGAGTCGGAGCCCGGCAAGCGGCTCGCCTACACCTGGCACACGCTGCAGCCGATGCACCAGGAGATGTTCGGCATGAGCGACGCGGAGTTCGCCGAGGCGGCCAAGGAGCGCTCGAGGGTCGCCTTCGACATCGAGCCGGCCGAGGAGCCGGAGCTGGGCGTGAAGCTGACCATCACCCACGACGGTTTCACCTCGGCCGACTCCAAGATGCTGGAGGGCGTCAGCGGCGGCTGGACCATGATGCTGTCGGAGCTCAAGACGATCCTCGAGAAGGCCTGACCCGTCTTTCGGCAGGCCGCCGCCACCGGATCGGCGCCGCACGTTCGACCTCGGGCCGGCGGATGTCGGGGGCGGCAAGGATGTCCTGGGTGACCAGTGCGACGGGAGAACGGTAGTAGAAGGCGCGTGACACGCCCGCTTCGCGCTTCCCTCGCGAACAGGGCCTGGCCGCGGGCCGAGGCGAGCCGGGGCAGGTGGACGGATTGACCGGCGGGAGTTCGGGCGGCGGTGCCGGATCCAGTGCGTGGACGGGCTGATCGTCGCGCCCGCCCGGCGTCCGGTGCGCCGCGGCGCCCGCGACGCCCGCGACGCCCGCGACGCCCGCGACGCCCGCGACGCCCGCGACGCCCGCGACGCCCGCGACGCCCGCGACGCCCGCGACGCCCGCGACGCCCGCGACGCCCGCGACGCCCGGGGCGGTCGAAGCCCTGAACGCCGGACCGGCCGGGCGCGGCTCGCGCCCGGCCTTCAGCGCCGCGGTCATGCCCGGACGTGGCCGGTCCCTTGAGCGCCGGACGGGCTCGACGCCGCGTCCGCCCGGCGTTCGGCGGCGCCGTCGCCTCCGCCCGCGGGCGTGCCCTTTCCGCGGCCCCCGCCCCCTCCCCGAACGGCCACTCCCACCACCAGCAGCGCCAGCAGCTCGAAACCCGCCCCCGTCCACGGCAGCGAGTCCAGCCGGCCCGCGCCCACGAGGAGGCCGCCGAGGGCGCCGGCCAAGGTCTGGCCCAGGTAGAGCGCGCTGCTGTTGAGGGCCAGCAGCATGTCGCCGTGCCGGCCGCCGATGTGCAGCAGCCGGTGCTGGATGAGCGGGAAGGCGCACCAGTGGGCGAGCCCCCACGCGGTGAGCGCCACCGCCGTGCCCGCGGTGGAGTGCAGGGCCGGGGGCAGGGCGGCGAGGACGACGGCGAGCAGGGCTACGGCCGCCGCGAGGCCGGTGCGCGGGTCGACGCGGTCCGCGAGCCGGCCGCCGGCCATCACGCCGGCGAAGCCGCCGACACCGAAGAGGAGCAGCAGCCACGGCCGGGTGCCCGTTCCGACGTGCCCGGCGCGGTCCAGGAGGACGCCGAGGTAGGTGTAGACGACGAAGGTCCCGACCACCCAGAACGCCGTGACGAGCAGCGCCGAAGGCGCGTGGCGGACGCGGAACACGGCGAGCCGCCGCCGGATCCCGGTCCCGCCCGGGCCCGGCACCGACGGCAGGGCGGGCCAGAGCCCGGCCAGCGCCACCACGGCCAGCAGGGCGACGAAGCCGAACGCCCAGCGCCAGGACGAGAAGTCGCCGATCGCGCTGCCCAGCGGCACGCCCAGGGCGATGGCCGTGGTCATGCCCGCGTAGACGAGCGCCAGGGAGCGCCCCCGCCGTTCGGGCGGGGTGATCCCGGCGGCCACCGCCGACGCCGTCGAGGCGTAGAGCGCCGCCCCGGCGCCCGCGACGACCCGGCTGAGCAGCAGGACGGCGTAGGACGTCGCGAGGGCCGACAGGGCGTTTCCGGCCGCGAACACGAACAGCACCACGATCAGCAGCGTCCTGCGGTCCACGGCCGACGTCAGGCCCGCCAGGACCGGCGCGGCGACGGCGTAGGTGAGCGCGAACACCGTCACCGTCTGGCCGGCCGCCGCCGTGGACAGCTCCAGGTCCCCGGCCATCGAGGGCAGCAGCCCCGAGACGATGAACAGGTCCGTCCCGATGGCGAACATGCCCAGCGCCAGCAGCCAGATCCGGGCGCCACCACCCCCGCCACCGCCACCGTCCCCGGAATTCCCTTCCGCCACGGCCATCGCGCCCACCCCTCTCGTGCCCCACCCACCGGAGTAACCGGTTGTGTGGTTACTTCGTTCGTGGCCGGTAACCTAACATGGGGTTATGAGTGCGGAGCAAGAGCGTCGGGACCCCGAATGGGTCTGGTACGGCACCCGGATCAGCGTCGACTTCGTCAACACCCGCCGGGACCGCTGGGCGGGCGGCCGTGAACTCCTGCGCGAACCGGCGGACCTCACGGCCTGGTTCGAGGCGGCCGGGGTCGGACCCGCCTGCATCCCGGTCGACGCACCGCTGCTGGCGCAGGCCGTCGAGCTGCGGGAGGCCATCGACGCCGGGCTGCTCGCCGTCGTCGAAGGGGCGGTCTTCCCCGCCGCCGCCCAGCGGGTCCTCAACGAGTGGCTCGCCCGCGCCGCCGAGAACCCGCCCCGCCTCGAAGTGCGCGACGGCGTCCCGGTGCTGACGGCCGGCCTGCCGCCGGTGGACGGACGCGGCGCGCTCGGCCGGATCGCCGTGGACGCGGCGGAGATGTTCGGCGGCGCGGACCGCGACCGGCTGCACGTCTGCGCGGGCGAGCGGTGCAGCGCCCGATTCTTCGACAACTCGGTCGCGCGCAGACGCCGTTGGTGTTCCATGGCGGGCTGCGGCAACCGTGCCAAGGCCGCCCAGCACCGCCGGGCGCGGGCCTGAACGGCTCGCACGCACGGCGAAGGGGCGCGCCGCGACCACGCGACGCGCCCCTCGACGGGCTCGGGGTGTCAGATCACCGCTGACTCACCCGCACCACCCGCAGCCCCGGCGACGCGAGGATGTCCTTCTCGCAGAACCGGCCGCGGATCATGCGCCCCTTCGAGAACAGCTCGGTCTGGTCGCTGAAGTGGGCCGACGCCGCGTTGTCGGACTGGGAGTACGTCAGCAGCGTCCGGGCCGTCACCGGGCACGCACCGTCGCCATTGCCGCCATCGAAGCCACCGGAGCCGTCGAAGCCCACCGCCTGGACGTAGCTCGTCCCCATGGCCACCTCGGGGTAGCCGCCGTGCGCACCGTCCCAGCGGGACTCCACCTTGTTCCAGGCGCCCAGCACCTCGGTACCGCCCGGCACGGGGATCCGCCTCCCCTTCCGCACCACGAACTGGTGGTCGCCCAGCGGCGCGTCGAGCGCGATGCCCGCCGACCGCAGGTCGCGCACGGCGGCGGCCAGCGCCCGCGCGAAGCCCGGCTCCGCCGTGTTCAGGGTGTTCGGCGTGGTCACCGGCTTCGCGGGGTCGAACGGCACACGCCACAGCCGGTCCGCCGGCACCTCGCGGACCAGCGCGCGGGTGAAGCGGTCGAAGAGGAGCGCGCCCTTGCTGCCGTTGGTCAGCTTCCGGTCCCAGCGGGCCAGGACGCCGCACGCCCCGGACACGTCGACCGGCCGCCCGTCCGGGCCCGTCGCCGTCCCGCCGCGCAGCTTCGCGCAGGCCGCCGCCGCGTCCGCCGCCGCCAGGTCGCCGGTGGGCGCCCGCTCCGCGAACTGCTGCCGCTCCAGGTCCGCCACGGTCAGCCGGCCGCGCTTCGCCATGGCGGCCACGTCCTCCAGCCCGCCGCGCGTCCGGAACGACCGCTCGGTGCCGACGTCACCGAAGATCCGCGGGTAGCCGGTGAGCGGCCGGTCCGCGTTGGCCAGCCAGGCGCTGTCGTTGGAGTTCTCGGCGTACGGCGCGTCGACCAGGGTCGGCATCGCCGACGGGCCGAAGACCCCCGGCTGGAGCGCGTCCTTGTCCTTCCCGAGCGCACAGGCGCCGCGCGAACCGTCCAGCACCGCCAGCCCCGACGCCGGATACGTCTGCCGGCCGAGGGCCGTACCGCAGCTGCGCTGGAGCTCGTCGGTCACCCGCGGCAGCACCTGCGACTGCGTGTAGAGGCTGTGCCCCTCGGCGTCGGCCGCCACGGTGTTCACCCACGGCAGGCCCTGGGTGCGCCGCAGCGCGTCCCGGACGCCCTGGACGCCGCGTGCCCTGCTGAGGCCCAGCGAGCTGTCGGCGAAGCGGAGTTGGGCGGCGTTGGGGTCGGCGAGGGCGTAGGCCGAGCCCGGCGTCCACGGCAGCGGCAGCTCGTCCCCGACGCCCGTGACGACGGGCCCGTAGCGGGTCCACCACTGACTGCGGGTGACGTTCGCGAGCCGGCCGTCCTTGCCGCGCACCGCCACGGTGACCTTGCGCTCGGTCATCCGCTCCGGTCTGCCGTCGACCAGGTACGCGCGCGGGTCGCCGGGCACGGGCTTCAGCTCGTAGAGGCTCATCGGCACGCCGGTGGCGACCGTGTGGCTCCAGGCCACCGACGCGTTGTGCCCGATCTGGACGACCGGGGAGCCCAGCAACGAGGCGCCGGAGACGTTCAGTTCACCCGGGATGGTCTGCTGCGACTGCCAGAAGCGGCGGCCGCCGTGCCAGGGGTAGTGCGGGTTGCCCAGCAGCAGGCCGCGCCGGTTCGCCGTGGTGGCGCCCGAGAAGGCGACGGCGTTCGAGCCCATCCCCTGGTCGTGCCGGGCGGCGAAGTACGCGCGGGCGGCGGCGGCCGGGTCGGTGCCCTCGGCCTTCCGCGCGGAGGGCGCCGCGGCCGGCGGCCGAGCCCCCGTGATGCCGTCCGTCAGCGCGCCCTGCCCGCCGAGCACGATCAGCGCGTAGCCGCGCCGGGCGACGTCCGCGGCGGTGACCGGGCGCACCCAGCCCTTGCCCCGGCAGGCCGGATCCGTGACCTTGTTCTGCCGCAGCCAGGCGTTGTAGCCGGCCGCCCAGCCGCGCATCAGCTCCTTCGCCTGCCGCGAAGGCCCCTCCGGCGCCGGCCGGTCGAGGAGCTTCTCGACGGTCCGGGCGTCGCGGACGCCCCGGAAGTAGAGGTCGCTGGAGAGGTTGGTGGACGCGTCCGAGAGCGAGCGGTCGGGGGCCGCGTCCGGCCCGAAGTGCCGGGACCGCTCCCCGCGCAGGGTGACGAAGCCGTCGGCCAGCGTGCAGACCGCGTCGGCGGCCTGCGCCCAGCCGTTGCCGAACCCGAGGTCCGCGTAGTCGTCGGCCAGGATGTGGGGTATGCCGTACTCGGTGTAGCGGATCACCGCCGACAGTCCGTCGGCGGACGGCCGTTCGCCGCGGGCGGCGTCCGGCGCCGCCGCGGCCGGCAGGGCCCCGGCACCGGTCAGCAGGGCGAGCCCGCCGACGGCCAGGGCGCGAAGCGAGTGACGCAAGCGCAAGGTGACTCCCATCGTTGAGGGACGACTCAAGAGACTCCCACGATGGGGTGATGGTTGAGGCGAACGCCTGTGCCATCGGGGCGGGTTCGCGCCGCCTCGCACTCGGGACGGATTCGTGCGATCCGGGACCTCGCGTCCCTTCCCACGCGATCCGGATCCTCACGCCCCTTCCGCGCGATCCGGCCCCTCACGCCCCGCGTAGATCCACCAACCTCCTGATCTTGCCCACCGACCGCTCCAGCGTCTCCGGCGGCACGATCTCGACGGCCACCGACACCCCCACGTCGTCCTTCACCCGCCGGGCGATCGTCTCCGCGGCCGCCGCGCGCTGCTCCGGCGTCGCCCCCGGGCGGGCCTCCGCCCGCACGGTCAGCCGGTCCATCCGGCCCTCCTGGGTGAGCCGCAGCTGGAAGTGCGGAGCGACCCCGGGGACCCGCAGCAGGACCGCCTCGATCTGCCCGGGGAACAGGTTCACCCCGCGCAGGATGATCAGGTCGTCGCTGCGGCCGCTGATCCGCTCCATCCGGCGGAACACCCGGGCGGTGCCCGGCAGCAGCCGGGTGAGGTCGCGGGTGCGGTACCGGACGACGGGCATGGCCTCCTTCGTGAGCGAGGTCAGGACGAGCTCCCCGGGCTCGCCGTCGGGCAGCGGCTCGCCCGTGAGCGGATCGACGATCTCCGGGTAGAAGTGGTCCTCCCAGAGGTGCGGGCCGTCCTTGGTCTCCACGCACTCCTGCGCGACGCCCGGCCCCATCACCTCGGAGAGGCCGTAGATGTCGACGGCGTCGAGGCCACACCGCTCCTCGATCTCGCGGCGCATCTCCGCCGTCCACGGCTCGGCGCCGAACACGCCGACGCGCAGCGCGGTGGAGCGCGGGTCGACCCCCTGCCGCTCGAACTCGTCGAGCAGCGTGAGCATGTAGGAGGGCGTCACCATGATGGCGTCGGGCCGCAGGTCCCGGATGAGGCGGACCTGCCGCGCGGTCATGCCGCCGGACGCGGGGATCACCGTGCAGCCCAGCCGCTCCGCGCCATAGTGCGCGCCCAGGCCGCCGGTGAACAGCCCGTACCCGTACGCCACGTGGACCGTGTCCCCGGGCCGGACGCCGGCCGCCCGGAGGCTGCGGGCGACGAGGTCGGCCCAGGTACCGAGGTCCCGCTCGGTGTAGCCGACGACGGTCGGCTCGCCCGTGGTGCCGCTGGACGCGTGGACGCGCCGGATCCGCTCCCGGGGGACGGCGAACATGCCGTAGGGGTAGTGGCCGCGCAGGTCCGCCTTGGTGGTGAACGGGAAGCGGGGGAGGTCGGCCGGCGAACGGCAGTCCTCGGGCCGCACCCCGGCCTCGTCGAAGGCCCGGCGGTAGAAGGGGACGTTGTCGTAGGCGTTCCGCAACGTCGCCCGCAGCCGCTCCCGTTGCAGCGCCGCCAGCCCGTCGTGCGACAGGCGCTCTCCCGCGTCGAGCGCCGCGGCTGCCGTCATGCCACCCACCCCCGTCGTGCCGACCGATCATTCGGTAGATCCCTCGGGGCAAAAGAACCAGCCATCGCCCACGGGCGTCAAGAGGGAGGCCCACGATGACCCTCACCCGTACGGGCGGTTCGCGGCGGCGTACGCCGAGGAGGCCGGGGACCCCCGCGCGCCCACGGCTCCGCCGGCCGGGGCGGCGGTGGCCTGTCCGGGACGCCGACGGGTCGCTAGGGTGGCG
>NZ_JAIQLH010000139.1 GCF_020037025.1 Streptomyces huiliensis
TCCGGGACGCCGACGGGTCGCTAGGGTGGCGGCACGGGACACCGCGCAACCGGGAGGGGAACGGCACGTGGCGAAGAGCGCGACCGAGTACCTGGCGGACGACGGGCGGCAGCGGCTCGACCTGGCCAACGCCACCTGGCAGACGGGCGTTCGGGGCACCGGGGACGTCCAGATCGGCTTCATCGACGGGTACGTCGCCCTGCGCGACCGGCGCACCCCCGACGTCCCGGCCGTGATCTTCTCTCCGGAGGAGTGGCGCGCCTTCGTGGACCTCGCGCGGGAGGGCGAGTTCGACCTCACGTAGCCGCTCCCGCTCGCGGCCCGCCCGGTTCGTCTGACGCCTCGTCAGGCCAGGCCCCGCGTCAGGCCAGCACCTCGCACCCCCGCGCCGCCAGCGCGTCGAACAGCCGCGGTGCCGGATCGAGCGCGTTCCACCGCAGGTCCAGCTTCTCCAGCGACGGCAGTTCGGCCAGCCAGCCGGGCAGCTCCGTCAGGCGGTTGGACCGCAGGTCGAGCCGGCGCAGCGCGGGGAGGCCGCGCAGCGCGCCGGGCACGGCGGCGAACGCGTTCTCGCGGAGCTCCAGTTCCCGCAGCTGGCCCAGGTCGGCCAGCGAACCGGGCAGCTCCGCCAGGGAGTTGCCGCGCAGCCACAGCTCGCGCAGCGCGCCCAGCCGGCCGACGCCCTCCGGCAGTCGGGTCAGCCGGTTGTGCTGGGCGCGCAGTTCGACGAGGGCGGTCATCCCGCCGATGTCCTCGGGCAGTTCCGTCAGCCGGTTGCCGCCGACGTTGAGGTAGCGCACCCGGGACAGCCGGCCCAGCGTGGCGGGCAGCTCGGCGAGCGCGTTCTCGTGCAGGTAGAGACAGCCGTCGAGACCGGTCAGGTCGCCCAGCTCGGGCGGCAGCGAGGCCAGGGCGTTGTGGCCGAGGTCGAGGGTGCGCAGGGCGGACAGCCGGCCGATCCGGGCCGGCAGCTCCGTGAGCCCGTTGTCCGCGAGGACCAGCGTCCGGAGGCCCTCCGTCCGCCAGACCTCGTCCGGTACGCGCCCGAGCCCGCGCCGCCAGTAGTCGAGCGTGCCGTCCCGCATCGCCGTCCCCCTCCCCGGAAACGCCCCGGGGCCTCCGGGGTGCGGTGACGCTACCAAGGGGGCGTTCCCGCCCGGCGGGCCGGGGTTCCCCCGCGGGCGCCGCCCGCTGCCGGGCACGTACGATGTGGGCATGTCCTTCCTCCGCCGCCGCAGCGCCGCCACCCCCACGGGGCCGGACTTCGACGTCCTCGCCATGGACCCCGGTGACTGGCCGGGCGATCTCGGGGCCGGGCTGCTGCCCGCGCCCGACGGCAGCTGTCAGGGGGTCTTCCTCCGCTACGACCTGTTCGGCGGGCGCGGCCCGGCGATGATCATCGGCAACCTGCCCGAGGGCTCCCCGGCCCGCGAGCTGGAGGAGGGCCAGGTGCCCTTCGAGGTGGCGCAGCTGCTGGCCGCGCTCGGCAACGACGAGCCCGTCACGGTGCTGGAGACCGAGGACACCCCGGTCATGCACGAGGACAACCTGCTGATCGTGCGCCGGCTGAAGTGCTCGGAGAGCCGCGTCTCCTGCACCCAGTTCGACCGCAGCGACGGCGTCCTCGTCACCATCGCCAGCTGGGACCGCCCGATCACGGACGACCTCTACCAGCTGCTCAAGCCGCTGCCCGCCGAGATGTTCCAGGCGGGCTGAGCCCGGTCGCACGGCCCCCGAGCCCGGCCTTCCCGGCCGGCCCGGGGGCCGTGCGCGTCCGTCGGCGGTGCGACGTCAGTGGTGCGACGTCAGTGGTTGGACGAGCGGACCGTCACGTCCGCCGCCCGGACGAACGCCACCCGGTGGCCGAACTGGATCTCGTAGTACGCGTCCTTCCCCCGCACCACCACGTGCTTCGCCGGGTCGAAGTCGTTCGCGTACAGGTACTCCGCCGGACTCCGCTGCCCCAGCACGTACGCCTGCCCGGCGAGCAGCTTGTACGGCAGCGGCGTCACGGCCTGGACCGGCACCCCCGCCGGATACGCGTCCTTCTCCGGGTACGCCCGCCCGTAGACCGGCACCTCCTTCAGCCCCTCGCGCGGCGTCACCAGCTTCCCGTACGCCCCGACCGCCACCGGGTCCCACCAGGTGTTCCGGAACCACGCCTTCTGCCCCAGGTACCACACGGCCGTCCAGCCCGGCAGCCGGTCCGCGACCGCGAACTGCTGGCCGGTCGAGGCCCGGGCCCCGGTGTCGTTGACGCCGGTGGTCGACGCGCCGCCGTCCGGCCGCAGCCCGATGTCCTTGACCAGCGGCGCGTCGTCCCGCGGCGCCACGTGCAGCCGGACCGCGCCGGAACCGTGCGGCGCGCACTCCTGGCCCGGCTTCTCGCAGCCGGTGTAGACGGGCTCGTTGTCGTCGTAGTCCGGGCGGATCGTCACCATGCCGCTGAACGGGCTCGCCGTCGGGTGGAACGGCCTGCCCATCAGCTCGAAGTAGTGGGCCCAGTCCCAGTACGGGCCGGGGTCGGTGTGCATGCCCTTGATCGTCGACGGGACGGTGCCGGGGACGTTGTCGTGCCCCAGGATGTGCTGCCGGTCCAGCGGGATGTCCAGCTTCCGTGCCAGGTAGCGCACCAGCCGGGCCGACGTCCGGTACATCTCCTCCGTGTACCAGGCGTCCGGGCGTGCCAGGAAGCCCTCGTGCTCGATGCCCACCGACTTGGCGTTCACGTACCAGTTGCCCGCGTGCCAGGCCACGTCCTTGACCGGCACGTGCTGGGCGATGTGGCCGTCCGTGGAGCGGATCGTGTAGTGCCACGAGACGTACGCCGGATCCCTTATCAACTGGAGGGTCTTCTCCCAGGTCGCCTCCGTGTCGTGGATGACGATGAAGTCCGCCTTCTGCGAGCGCGGCCGGTCGGACACGTCGTGGTTGCCGTAGTCCGAGCCCTCCAGCCGCTGGTAGGGGGCGGGGACGGACTCGCAGGCGACGGACTCGGGGCACTCGACGCCCTCTGCCGGGGGCATCGCCCGCTGTGACCGGCCCATCCCCTCCCGGTGCGGGACGAGGCGGGGCTCGGCGGCCAGGGCCACCCGCTGGCCGGCGTCGGTCGTGCGACGGGCGCCCGTGCGGATCACCTCGAAGACGTCGTCGGCGAAGGCCCGCGCGGTCGCCGGGTCCGGGGCGGCGGAGAAACCCGCCACCGCCCCGTACCAGTCGGCGGCGTCCCCGCCGGCCGGGCGGCCCAGCCGCCGCTGGGCGTCGGCGAGCAGCGCCGCGCCGCCGCGCACGTTCGCGG
>NZ_JAIQLH010000014.1 GCF_020037025.1 Streptomyces huiliensis
AGCAGCGCTCCGCCCAGCGCCCGAGCCGGCCGCGCCGCGTCCGGCGCTTCGTGGGCGACGCCGTAGACGCCCACGTCGCGTTCGGCGGCCGTCCGTGCCTGGAGGGCGAGCGATTCGGCGCGGGCGGCCTCCTTGGGAAGGTCGTCCGCGCATCGCCGCGCCAGCGCCAAGTGCCGCTCCGCCTCCGCGAGCCGCGTGCGGGCGCGGGCGCCGACGGCGCCCCGGTGGGTGGCGATGAAGTCGCGGGCACAGGCGACCCGCGCGCGGGCGGCGAGCAGGGCGCGGCC
>NZ_JAIQLH010000140.1 GCF_020037025.1 Streptomyces huiliensis
GGGGCCGGCGGACCGGCCATCCCGGCGGGCGACTTCGGCCGAGCCGTCGGCGCGGCTCGCCACGCCGGTCCCCGCCCCGGTCCCCGCCCCGGCCTGCGCCCCGGCGGCGACGTGACGGCCACCACCACCGCCGGACGTCACCTCACGCCCGGCACCTCCCGCACCACCCGAGCCGTCCGCGCCTCCCGAGCCGTCCGCCTCCCGCCGCTCCCGCGCCCCGAAGGCGGCCTGCCGTCCCACGCCCACCCCGATGCCCGTCCTCTTGGCCGAGGGCTGAGCGTCCGGACGCTCGGATCCACCGGATCCGGGGACAGTCGCCGCCGAACCAGCCCCGGGGAGCACGGACATATCGGCGGTCGGCACATCCACCCGAACCCGACCCGCAGCCGACGCTCCACCGTCGGATCGCTCCGCCGTCGACGCATCCACCCGGGCGGCACCGGAGACAGAACCGTCGGCATCCGGCGCGGCGAGCGGGGACACGTCGGCAGTCGCCCCCTCCACGCGAGCCTGGCCACCGACGGGCACTCCGCCGTTGGACCGCTCCGTCGACGGCGCGTCCACCCGGCCAACACCGGCGACGGAACCGTCGACACCCGGCGCCTCGGGACCGGGTGCCGCCGAACCCGCTCCGGGAAGCACGGACATATCGGCGGTCGGCACATCCACCCGAACCCGACCCGCAGCCGACGCCCCTCCGTCGGATCGCTCCACCGTCGGCACCCCCACCCCGGCTGCACCGGAGACTGAGCCACCGGCATCCGGCGCGGCGAGCGGGGACGCGACGGCAGTCACTCCATCCGCACGGGCCTGCCCGCCGAACGGCACTCCGCCGTTGGAACACTCGGC
>NZ_JAIQLH010000141.1 GCF_020037025.1 Streptomyces huiliensis
CTCCACGCGAGCCTGGCCACCGACGGGCACTCCGCCGTTGGACCGCTCCGTCGACGGCGCGTCCACCCGGCCAACACCGGCGACGGAACCGTCGACACCCGGCGCCTCGGGACCGGGTGCCGCCGAACCCGCTCCGGGAAGCACGGACATATCGGCGGTCGGCACATCCACCCGAACCCGACCCGCAGCCGACGCCCCTCCGTCGGATCGCTCCACCGTCGGCACCCCCACCCCGGCTGCACCGGAGACTGAGCCACCGGCATCCGGCGCGGCGAGCGGGGACGCGACGGCAGTCACTCCATCCGCACGGGCCTGCCCGCCGAACGGCACTCCGCCGTTGGAACACTCGGCCGTCTGCGCGGCCGCCCCAGCCGCCGCGGAGACGTAGCCGCCGGCATCCGGCGCGGCGAGCGGGGACACGTCGGCAGTCGCCCCGCTGGAACGCCCCATCGTCGGCACGTCCGCCCGTGCGGCACCGGAAACAGAGCCACCGGTCCCCGGCACCCCGGGGCGGGGCGTCGCCGAACTCGGCGCGGACAGAACGGACATGTCGGTGGTCGGCACGTCCACACGACCGGGACCCACCATCGCCGGCTCGCCCGCGTCCCCACCGACACCCGCCTTACGACGGCCGGCCG
This sequence comes from Streptomyces huiliensis, assembly GCF_020037025.1. Taxonomy (GTDB): domain Bacteria; phylum Actinomycetota; class Actinomycetes; order Streptomycetales; family Streptomycetaceae; genus Streptomyces; species Streptomyces huiliensis. The sequence continues at coordinate 639 of NZ_JAIQLH010000141.1, forward strand.
AACCCGGCGCCGTTATAGGGGCCATGTCCGTCGTCGGCACGTCCAGGTGGGCAGGGTCCGCCGCAGCCGGCCGACCGTGGACCGTCGCCGCCGCACCACCGGCCTCGCCGGCACCGGCCTCACGACGGCTCGCCGAACCCGACGCCGGCATGGCGGACGTGTCCGTCGTCGCAACACTCAGCCGGTCGGGGGCAGAACCGTCCGAGACCGGCGACGTCGCCCCCGGCCCTCCTCCCGGGCCCCTCGCCACCTTGCCGGCGTCCGGCGCGGCCGCCGTAGGCCGACGCGCCGGTTCGGCAGCAGACACCGGGGACATGTCCGTGGTGGGCACGTCCACTCGCGCGGGCCCGGGCACCGCCGCCTCCCCCGGGCCCCCGACAACACCCGCCTTACGACGATCGGCCGAACTCGGCTCCGTCAAGGCGGACATGTCCGTAGTCGGCACGTCCACCCGCGCGGAGCCGGGCACCGCCGAACCCGGCCCGGAAAGCGCCGACATGTCAGCGGTCGGCACATCCACACGACCGGGACCCACCGCCGGCTCACCCGCGCCCCCAGTGGCGCCCGTCTTACGACGACCGGCCGAACTCGGCACCTTTATAGAGGCCATGTCCGTCGTCGGCACATCCACCCGCGCCGGGCTGCCCTGCCCGGGCTGTCCCGGCGCGGGCGCCACCGCTCCCGTGCCGGAACCGGCATCGGCACCGGCACCGGCACCGGCACCGGCACCGGCACCGGCACCGGCACCGGCACCGGCACCGGCACCGGCGAAGGGACGGCCGGGAGCGGTCCCGGCCGGGGCGGAGGCTCCCCGCTCGTCGCCGACCGGAGCACCGATCCCGTTTGCCGCATAAGGCGCTTGCGTGGGCGAACCCGGGCGGGCCGCGCCGGCGGCTTCGCCCGGCGTGCCGGCGCCAGGCGCGGCCGGGGCCGCGGACGGACCCGGGAAGGGTCCGAAGCCCCCCTCGGCGACGGGCGGCCGAAGAGGTCCGGGAGCGGCGGGACCGGTCGAATCGACGTCCGCAGCAGGGGCCGTCGTGGCGTACGGGCTGTCGGCCGGCGAGCCCACCGGGCCGAAGACGTCGGCCCGCATCATGCCGTTGCGGAGCATGGCCTCCGGCCCGTGGGCCGCTCCGGGCGCGGTCGGCCGCGCTCCGCCCGGCGGACCGAAGGGCTCGGGAGCGGCACCGAAGGGGGCCGGACCGGGAGCGGAACCCGATACCCCGTCCGCCAGGGGCGGACCGAACACGCCCTGCGGCGCGTCGGCGGCCCGAGGCGGCGGCCAGCCTACGGGCGGCCCCTCGGCGAACGCGGCGGCCGGCACGGGACCGTCCTCCAGGACGATCGGCGGCAGCAGCGCCGTCGGCGCCTCACCGGCGGCCGGACCGGACGGCGGGGAGGCGGCAGCCGACCCGTCGGAACCGAACGCCGGAGCAGCGGACCCGGAGGGTGCGGCCGAAGACGGACCGGCGGACGAGGACCCAGCAGCGGCGAACGGGTCGCCGGCAGCCGCCGAGGGCGCACCCGGGCCGACCGGAGACGGGCCGGTGGACGCGGACGCGGCGGACGCCGGAGAGCCGACGGGGGTCATCGAAGACACACCCGTCGACACCGACAGGCCGACAGGCCCACCCGCCCCGGCCGGAGACGCGTCGGCAGACACGCCCGCCCCCGACACCGGCGCCCCGCCAAGCACACTCCCGCCGGCCGCGGACGAGCCGGTAGGCACAGACCCGGCGGCCACCGCGGAGCCGCCCGGGAACGCAGAAGGCATCCCCGTAGGCGGAGCCGACGGACCGGCAGCCGCACCCGGGCCGGTGGACGCGGTCGCCCCGGGCGCCGACGACCCTCCGGGCGCCCCCGGAGCAGCCACCAACGGACCGGTCGGCACCGACGAACCCGCGGGCGTGGCCCCAGGGGCCAGCGACGTCATGCCCGTAGACGCCGCCACACCGGCAGCCGCACCCGCGCCGGCCGAAGGCGGACCGGCGGACACTCCCGCCCCGGGCGCCGTTGAAGCACCGGACACCCCCGAACCGGCACCCGGGAACGCGCCACCGGGCGTACCGGAAACGGAGGACGCCCCCGGAGCAGCGGGCGCCGACAGCCCCACGGGCCCACCCACCGCATCCGCCGCCCCCGCCACACCGGGCGCGCCCCCCGACCCGCCGGAACCGCGCCTCCGTCGAGCACCCGCCGGCCGCCAGTCCGCCGTGAAGTGGCCGACCAGCAGGTCGGTGACGGCGGCGGGTTGCTCGACGGGGGCCAGGTGGCGGGTGCCGGGGACGACGGCGAGGCGGGCGTCGTGGATGCCGGCGACGAGGACGCGGGCGTCGGCGGGCGGCGTCACCTGGTCCTCGGCTCCGACGAGCACCAGCGTGGGCACGCCCACCCGGTCCAGGCCGGGGCGGGCGTCGAAGGCGGCCAGCGCCTCGCAGGCGGCCGAGTAACAGGGGACGTCGGTGGTGCGCACCATGTGGACGGCCCAGTCCACTATGGCCGGCTGGGCCGCGGCGAAGGCGGGGCTGAACCAGTTCTCGGGCGCGGAGCGCGCCGCGGGGTCCAGGCCGTGAGAGCGCGCCTCGGAGGCCCGGACGCCCCAGGAGTCGGCCGTGCCGAAGCGGGCGGCCGAGCCGATCAGGGCGAGGGAACCGAGCCGTTCGGGCCCGCGCAGGGCGAGTTCGGCACCGATCGCGCCGCCGATGCAGCAGCCCGCGTAGCCGAAGTGCTCGACGCCCAGGACGTCGAGCGTGGCGAGCAGCCGGTCGGTGAGTTCGCCGACCGTCGCCGCGGGGCGAGCGGGCGCGCCGCCGTGGCCCGGCAGGTCGTAGCGGAAGACGCGCCACTGGCGGGTGAGTTCCGGTACCTGCCGGTCCCACATGTGCCAAGTGGTACCCAGCGCAGGGCCCAAGATCAGGACCGGGGCGTCTTCCGGGCCGTCAAAGCGGTATTGCAGGGTGTTCGCCGGTGTCTCACTCACCCGCAAGACCCTCTCACATCCCTTACGGCCGCCCCTATGAGCGGGGTCCTGGCTGTAGCTGTCCGGCCAGGTGGAAGACCTTCCGGGCCGCGCGGCGTTTGGGGCGGCGGACGATTTCGCGCCGGCTCTTGCCTCCCTTGATCCAACCCACGTAACAGTCCTGCGTGCGCGGGCCGCCCCGCGGACGGGCGGAAGTACCGACGTCCCGAGGAACGCTCGACAGGACTGACCCCACACAGCGCAGTGAAGGACGCCCCTCGGACAGTCCGTACGGGAAACCCGAGAATCCGACACGGAGACGGATCTGGTCTGTGCGCCGCCGGGACCACCGCGGCGACCCAATCGACCCGATGCACGTCGTCTGGGAGGCCCAGTAGCGTGGCGCCTTCGCCCGCACTACTTCCACACCCGGCAGCGTCCTCGCTATCTGCGGCTATCTGCGAGCGGTCCGGCGCCGCCGCTGGATGACGGGCCCCGCCTACTGGGCAACCCCCGCCATAGGCCAACCGCTGCAATCCGCTGCCCACCGACGCTGCCGGCAGTACTGGGTGTGCCGGAGCCGACACAACGCCCACACCCATCAGCTGATCAGCCCGTTCCGCCGCGCTCACCACCATCCGGCACGATCACGCCGCGCTCGAAGGGAGGTCGCGCACTGGTAGTTAACGGAATCGCGGCACGGACCGCCGCCAGTCATACGCGGTCGCACAGCCGCACCACCGTCGATGCGGATACCCGCACACCTTGTGAATCTTTCCGTGGCCGGCTTTGCCCATGGCCCGTCGTGCCGCCCTTGGCTATTACGGATTCCACAACGCGCTCGGCTCATAGCGCAACTGGTAGGAACGAACTCCAGCTCCGTTCGTGCGGTAGATGGTGATCGCGCTCAGGAACTGTGACTTGATCTCCGAGGTGCGCTGCCGCTCCTTTCCCTCGACTCCGCTGATCCACTGCTCGATGTGCTCCGGCAACTTGAAGGTAAGCCGGTAGGCATCCTCATCAGGGCCCCATGGAGACAGAGTCCACTCGGCAGTCTCACCGTGCCCAGTCCGCCGGATCCGAACCGAGTGGTCCGGACTGGCATCTGCGTACTCCAAGAACTGCTGTTTGTCATCGGCGGCCAGCGGCAGGATGAACGGGGCAGCGGGGAATCCCAACAGCAGCTCGGCCTCACTGTGCTCCTCGAGCACAGCGACGAAGTCCGCGAGGAGCCGGCTGGCCACGCCCTCGAACTGCGTCGCGCTGGTACCCACCTCAGGCAAGAGGCCAACCGGGCCCGTACCCAGAGCCTCTCTCAGCTCGTTCCGCATCCAGGACACTGGGAAGGACCTGAGGTGGTACGCATTCTGGGCGTCGAACAGTGCACGCGCCGTTGCGTAGAGCGCGTTGCGGAGCCAGTCGAAGGACTCGCCCGACAGGTCTACGAGGGATATCTGGTGCGCCAGGGCATACTTCTGGGCGTCGGCGGTGAAGCCGTTGGCCGAGAACAGGGCGTACGAATATTGGTAGCGCTGGCGGGGTCGGGTACTCGGCAGAGCCATGAAGTTCTCGTTGACGTCATGGAGCACTCCGTGGGCATTACGCACGACCTCCAGCCGACACGGTGTGCGGTAGAACTTGGCCTCCAGGAACAGTCGGACCGGTAGCGAAAAGGCCGGCGTGAAGGCGAACTCCCCCAACACGTCTGCCTGGTGCAGAGCACCACGCCCACGGACCCGGAGGGTGTTCCCTTCTGAAACGAGCTCTACCGGGTCCTGCTGGGCATCCACCAACAACCGGTAGCCGCTGTGCCGAAGCAACCACGCCAGCGACTCTTCCAATAGATAGCCCCTCAACGTGGCACGCGTGGCCATGACGTCCCCCTCCAGTCAGCCTTGCCGAACAACAGCGCAATCAACCGGCATCAACTCGGCGCCGCCACGGCTGAAAATCGCTCTGCCTGCCTGGCCGAATCTTTTCGTCGCGCGCTCCACCTTGGCCCATCGCCGCCAGGTCTGGCTGCGGAGCCCTGCCGTAGCAAGCCCAGGCCGCCCTCGACGTAAGTATCACCCTTTAAGATTCATCCGAGGTTTGGGCCGGGCTTCCTGACGCACTGCCAGAGGTACGGCACGCACACACGCGCACAGCAGACACAGGCGGGGGGCCGCATGCTGGACGGCCGGTGGACAACGGTCACCAAGTCCGAGTACGAGCACGAGCACCGCGGCCTTGAGGCGATCCGTAGGCGCCTGCCGGACGAGGAACCGTGGCGCGCCTGGGCGAACTTCACGTTCACCGCGAACAGCGGGCATGTCCGTGAGGTCGATCTCCTGGTCGTGGCGCCGGCCGGAGTGTTCCTGGTCGAGCTGAAGGATTGGCACGGCTCGGTCCACGGCGGCGGCAACGACTGGGTGCAGACCACGCCGGGCGGGACCAGCCGTCGGCACGGCAACCCGCTGCACCTGTCGAACCGGAAGGCCAAGGAGCTGTCGGGCCTGATCAACGGTGTCTCCGGTCGGCCTGCGGATCGAACGAAGATCTGGGTGGGTGAAGCGGTCTGCTTCACCGACGACAAGCTTCGGGTGAACCTTCCGGCCGCCGATATGAACGGCGTGTTCACGGTCAAGCAGCTCGTGGAGATGCTGGCCGTACCGCCGGGAGACGCCCGGTATCAGATCACGGCCACGACGTCCCGCCTTGTCGATACGGCCTTGAAGAAGCTCCGTATCGCGCCGATCCGCCGCCAGTACGAGGTGGGCTCCTACCTCTTGGAGGCGAAGGCGTTCGACTCCGGGCCCACCTGGGCCGACTATCTGGGCCGCCATTCCCAGTTGCGCGATCTGGCGCGGGTGCGGGTCTTTCTCAGCGAACGCGGCGCCTCCGACGACGAGCGGCGCTCGGTGGAACGGGCCGCCGCCCGCGAGGCGTCGGTGCTCAGCCGGTTTCGCCATCCGGGCGCAGTGCAGCTGAAGAGCTATCTGCCGTCGGGGCACCCCGCCGGCCCCGCGATCCTCTTCGACTACCACCCTGAGACGCTGCGCCTGGACGACTACCTGGTCCAGCACGGGGACGATCTGGACCTGAAGGCTCGCCTCGCTCTGGTGCGGCAGCTTGCCGAGACGGTGCGCTCCGCGCACTCCCGGCGAGTCCACCATCGCACACTCTCGGCACACGCGGTGCATGTCATTCCGCGCGACCGCGGCCCTCGCGGGCGTGAGATCAGCGAAGAGCAGCGTTGGCTGCGCCCGTGGCCGCAGATCGCGGACTGGCAGATAGCCACCGGGCAGAGCGTCAGCCGTGGTCGGCCGTTGACCTTGGCTCCGACCAACGTGTCGGGCTTACATCTCGCGGAGCAGGCCGATCCTTATCTGGCTCCGGAGCTGAAGATTCCGAAAGCCGATCCGGTGCGCCTGGATGTATACGGGCTCGGCGTTCTCACGTATTTGCTGGTCACCGGGCAGGCGCCGGGCGCGAGCCAGAGCGAGGTCATGGCACGCCTGGAGGCCGGCGAGAGTCTGCGTCCGAGCGCACTGGTCGACGGTCTCCATCCGGACGTCGACGATCTGGTGGAAGCGTCCACTGCGTACGAACCCGGTCGACGGCTGTCCACGGTCGACGACTTCCTGGAGATGCTGGAGTACGTCGAGCAGGCGTTCGCCGAGGAGGTGCCGGAGGGCGGGGATAGGGCTGCAGGTGTTGGCGGGGGCGGCGGTTCTGCCACAGTCGGGGGCGAGGAACAGTCCGAGCCAGAGAAAGATCCGCTGGAGGCGGTGGCCGGGGATGTGCTGGCCGGGCGCTGGGAGGTCGTCCGCCGGCTCGGTACGGGCTCAACCGCGCGAGCATTCCTGGTACGGGACTTGGAGGGCGAGCCGCGGCGCAGCGGCGCCCTGCCGGTGGCGGTGCTCAAGGTCGCGTTGAGCGAGGCCAAGCACACAGTCCTGGACCGGGAGGCGCAGGTCCTAGGCCGTATCCACCGGGATTCCAGCATCATCTCGCTGTACGAGCCCGAGCCGCTCACACTGGCCGGGCGCCGGGTCCTGGTCCTGGAGTACGTGGGTGACAGTCGGGAGCTGAAGGACCAGGACGGCGGGACGGTCAAGGGGCCGCGCCGCCGTGAGGACACCGTCGCCCGCCAACTGCGGGACAACGGCCGTCTGGGCATGGACCAGTTGGAGGCGTACGGGAAGTACCTGTTCGGCGCGGTGGAGCACCTGGAGGCGGAGGGGATCTGGCACCGGGACCTGAAACCGGACAACATCGCGATCCGGATCCGCCCCAACGGCACCCGCCAGCTGGTACTGATCGACTTCTCGCTCGCCGGATATCCGGCGAAGGAGATCGAGGCAGGCACCGAGGGCTATCTCGACCCCTTCGTAGGGATCATCACGCGCGGCTCGTACGACGGCCATGCCGAACGGTATGCGCTGGCCGTGACACTGCACGAGATGGCGTCAAACGAGCTGCCCCGATGGGGTGACGGCTCGGTCACGCCCCGGCAGACGGATGCGGAGGAGTGGCCGTACCCGCAGCTGGCGGTCGACGCATTCGAACCGGCCGTCCGGGACGGCCTGGTGGCATTCTTCCGTAAGGCCCTGGCCCGGGACGTGAAGTACCGCTTCTCGGACCTGAAACCGATGGAGCGCGCCTGGCAGAAGATCTTCCTGGACGCACAGCAGACGACGGCGCCGAGCACCGGTCACGGTGAAAAGTCGGCGCGCGGAACAAAAAGCGGCACGGACGCGGTTGCCTGGCCGGCAACGGAGCCGCGGATCGGGCGGGAGGACGACGACGTCTCCGCCGAGCAGGTCCGCGACCAGCAGGCCATGCGCGCCGACCGGAAGACGCCGCTGTCGGTGGCCGGCCTGACCGTCGCGGCACAGTCGCAGCTGTTCGCGATGGGGCTGAACACCGTCGGGGACGTCCTGGAGTACTCGGCGAAGAAGTTCCTCACTGCGCCGGGCATGGGCTCGCGTACTCGGGAGGAGATCCAGCGCCGGCAGAAGGAGTGGAACGCACGCCTGGGCAAGGCGGCTCCCGCGCCGCTCAGCGCGGAGGCCCGCAAGGCGGCGGGCCAGGAGCTCTCCGACCTCGAGCGGGCGGTCGCGGAGTCGATCGCCGCAGCCGACGGAGGCGTCACCGACCCGCAGGTGCTGGGTGGCCTGAGCCTGGACGCGCTCGCCGCCCGCCTGGTGCCGCAGCCGTCCGGCGGCAGCGCCCGCTCCAATGCCAAGGAGCGCGAGGTGGTCCGGCTGCTGCTGCGGCTGCCCGACGAGGCGGGCACGCTGCCCCCGGGCCTGGCGTGGGTCCGGCAGCGGGACGTCGCCGATGCGGTGGGACTCACTACGGGCCGAATCCCACAGATCGTGAAGAATGCGCGCGAGCGCTGGTACAAGAACCCCGCCCTCGCGCTCCTGCGTGAGCAGGTGGTGGAGCTCCTCGCCGAGCGCGGCCGGGTGGCCCCGGTGATCGAGCTCGCCGACGCGCTCATCGCCCGGCGCGGCACCCAGTACGTGGAGCGGCGCAACCGTCGCGCGCTCGCCTTGTCGCTGCTGCGTGCGGTGGTTGAGCGGGAGAGTTACGACAACGAGTCCCCTCCCCTCTTCCGCTACTTCCACGCCCGGATGCCCAAGGGCGCCGATCCCGTGCTCGGCCTGCTCGCCCTGGATGTCCGGGAGGACGTGGACGGCCCGGATACCCCGGCGCTGCCGGCCCTGCAGGAATACGCGCTGAACCTGGGCGTACGGGCCGACCGGCTCGCGGCGCTCGAGTCCCTGCCGACGGCGAGCACTGTCCTCACCGAGCTGGACGCGGTACGACGGCCGCCGGGCAGCCTGGGCTGGGACGAGCGGCGCACCGCCGAGATCGCGGTCGCCGCGTCCACCCGGGCCGCGCTCACCCCGCGCCTGGAGATCTACCCGCGCGACCTGGACCTGGTGCGTGCGCTGCGGATCACCCAGGCCGGTGTGGTCGCCGTGCAGCCGGGCGTCGAGGAGGAGCGGCAGCCGGGCCTGACGGTGGACGCACTGCACAAGCGGGTTGCCACCCGCTTCCCTGACCTGGGCACCGATCCGCTGGCGCCGCGCGAGCTGCCCACGGGCAGTGCCCTGGTCCGTGCTCTGAAGCAGGCCGGCTTCGAGCTGAAGCTGGCGACCCGCTACGACAAGGTCCTCCGGCTCATCCCGGACCGCCCGTACGGTGACACCACCACCGGGCTCACCTCGGCGAGTTGGGGTACCTCGGCAGCGCGCCGCTCTACTCCCACCCAGTACGACGCGGACGCAGCCGTCGCCGCCGCCGTCAAGGCCGAGCAGCGGCTCGCGCACTCGGCCCGGCAGGACGGCTTCCGGGTCCTGACCGTGCCCCAGCGGCGTGCCGAGGAAGCGGTGCGGTGGCTGACCGACGAGCCGTACGGGGCTCGGCCGGTGTCGCTGACCGGACTGTTCGTGGCCGAACTGCGTGGCGTGGTCAGCGAGGCGGCCCGTCCGACTTGGGAGACCGTCCTCAAGGCGGACGCCGCCGAGCCGGGCAGCCGGGCCCACCAGCAGCTGCGCATCCGCACCGACAAGGCATGGGGGCGGATCGAGCCGCGATTGCGGGAGCGGCTGGCGGACGGACATGGCCCGCTGCTCCTCACCGACACCGCGGCTCTGGCCCGGTACGACGCGCTGGACCTGCTCGGTCGGCTCGCGGAGGAGGCTCGGCAAGGCGGCAACCCACTGTGGCTGCTCGTCGCCCAGTCGGATCCGGCGCGGGCGCCGCGGCTGGCCGGGCGGAGTGTTCCGTACCAGGCGGGGTTCGACGAGTGGATCGTCGTGCCCGACGCCTGGGTCGCACGCAAACACCTCGCACCGAACGCCTGACGCATTTCCCCCCTCCTGACCTTGCATTCTTCCGTTCTCTCCCATTCCCACAGGAGCCGTTCGTGATCGACCGCAAGAGCCTCCTCGCCGATCTGCAGAAGCAGGTCAAGGCGGCAGAGACCGACCTTGAGCAGCAGGTCAAAGCCGTCTCGGAGGTCGGAACGCGGCTGCGCGGCGAGTACGAACAGGCCCGGAAGCTGGGCCGTACGGCGGCGACATGGAATGCCTGGCTCGGCGAGCGGATCACCCAGGTCGCGGTGGCCTGGGTGCTCGGCACGGTCTTCGTGCGGTTCAGCGAGGACAACCAGCTGATCGCCGAGCCGTACATCACCGCCCCTGATGTGGCGGGGCGGGAAACCGCGCAGGCTAGGTACGAGGAATACCTGGAGAAGGACGCCGACCCGACGTACCGAGGGTGGCTGGAGACCGCGTTCGCCGAGCTGGGCACGGGCCAGGCCGGGCGGCTGCTCTTCGACCGCGCTCACAACCCGCTCTACCAGATCCCACTCTCACACGACGGCGCGGGCGCACTGCTCGCGTTCTGGCGGGAGCAGCGCGCCGGCGAGGGCAGCGGCGACGAAGGTGAAGGCGGTCCGGTCCTCGTACACGACTTCCGCGACCCGCTGAGCGACGACGGCACCGAGGGCTGGGACACCCGGTTCCTGGGCGACCTGTACCAGGACCTGAGCGAGGCGGCACGCAAGACGTACGCGCTGCTGCAGACGCCGGAGTTCGTGGAGGAGTTCATCCTCGACCGGACGATGACCCCGGCGGTACGGGAGTTCGGCTTCGAAGAGCTGAAGATGATCGACCCGACCTGCGGGTCCGGCCACTTCGTGCTCGGCGCGTTCCGGCGGCTGGTGCGGATGTGGGCTGAGCAGCGGCCTGAGGTCGGCTCTTACGAGCGGGTGCGGGCGGCGTTGGAGTCTGTGCACGGGGTGGACCTCAACCCGTTCGCGGTTGCGGTGGCCCGCTTCCGGCTCCTGGTCGCGGCGATGGCCGCGAGCGGCATGCGGACGTTCGCAGAGGCGCGGAAGTACGAGTGGCCAATCCAGCTCGCGGTGGGCGACTCGCTGCTGCCGACGGAGCACCGGCAGGAGGGTCTCTTCGGCGACAAGCAGCTGAGCCTTGGCGACAGTGTGGAATCGGGCGACGCTGAAGACCCGTACTACGCGCTGAGCACAGAGGACGTGTTCGAGTACCCGCAGATCCTGAACCGGGGCCGCTACCACGTAGTGGTGGGAAATCCTCCGTACATCACAGTCAAGGACAAAACACTCAACCAGCTGTATCGCAAGCTGTACGACGCGTGCGCGGGTACGTACGCGCTGTCGGTCCCGTTCGCACAGCGCTTTTTCGAGCTTGCAGTTCGGGGCGAAGCCAAGTCCGGGCTCGGCTATGGCATGGTCGGCCAAATCACGGCGAATTCATTCATGAAGAGGGAGTTCGGGACGAAGCTGATCGAGAGCTTCTTCCGGGATCAGGTCGAACTGGCAGAGGTTATTGACACGTCGGGGGCCTACATCCCGGGGCATGGGACGCCAACGGTCATCCTCGTCGGCCGCCCGCTGGATTACATGGGCCCTCGCCGGGCCACCATCCGCACGGTCCGGAGCGTTCAAGGGGAGCCAGCGGCTCCGGAAAAGGCGGAGGACGGACTCGTCTGGCGGGCTATCACGCAACAGGTCGACTCCCCGAACTCCGAGAGTGACTGGATCAGCGTTCGCGACCAGCAACGTGACGACCTGGCAAAGCATCCCTGGAGTCTCGCAGGAGGTGCCGCACCAGACATCCTGAAGATCGTCGACAGCACGGGAAATCGGCTGCGAACTGCGTCAGAAGAACTCGGATTGTCCATCGTTACTGGCGAGGACAACGCCTTTGGTTCGGTGAACACTGCTGCCGCCCGCCAACGAGGTGCCAGGCCCACTGCTGTCGCCAACGGCGATGAGGTACGGGATTGGGGACTCACCGGCGCGACCTGGCTCACCAGCCCGTACGACCAGGATATGAAGCTCCTCGAAGGCGCAGAGATCGAGGACTTGCTGCGCTTCATGTGGCCACTGCGTCATGTACTGGAACTTCGCAAGCGCTTCAGTATCACGATGCTAGACAGGGGAATTCCTTGGATTTCATGGCGTGAGGTTTACGACTCCCGCACCAAAGCGCAAAAATTGATCGTTTACGCAAAAGTTGCGACGCATAATCACTTCTACCTCCAGACCGGCCGACTCCCCGTAAAGGACTCGGCTCAGGTAATCAAGCTCCGTGAGAACGCCACAGCAGAAGAGCATCTGGCACTGCTTGGATTGCTCAACAGCTCCACGGCCGGGTTCTGGCTGAAGATGGTGAGCCACGACAAGGGGATTCGCGGAGAGGGGGGCGGATTCACTAGCGATGACTGGGAGCGCTTCTACGAGTTCACCGGTACCAAGCTCCAAGAATTCCCGCTTCCCTTTGAATACCCCACCGCCATCGCCACCGAGCTGGACGCACTTGCCCAGCAGCTCTCCGCCACGACCCCCGCCGCCCTCGCCGCCGAGGCAGTCCCCACCGCTTCCACTCTCCGCGCGGCCCAGGTCCGCTACACTTCCCTCCGCGCCAGCATGATCGCGCTCCAGGAGGAGCTGGACTGGCAGGTGTACACCTTCTACAACCTGCACTCCGAGGACCTGCACCTGCCTAACATTGCCGATGTGCCCGAACTCGCACTCGGCGAGCGGGCCTTCGAGATTGTGCTGGCGCGTCGGGTCGCGACCAGCGAGGCTAGTGGCGAGTGGTTTGAGCGGCACGAGTCCAAGCCGATCACGGAGATCCCCGTGCACTGGCCCGCCGACTACCGGGCGCTCGTGCAGAGGCGGATCGAGGTCATCGAATCGAACCGTGCGATCGGCATGATGGAGCGCCCGGAGTACAAGCGGCGCTGGGCCACCAAGGGCTGGGATGCGATGCGGCAGAAGGCGCTGAAGTCCTGGCTACTCAACCGAGTCGAGGACCGCATCCACTGGTTCGATGCCAGCGGAAACCCCACTGTAACCACCCTGGCCCACCTCGCCGAAAACCTTTCCTCTGACGAGGACTTCGTGTCCGTCGCCGAGCTGTACGCACCCCGACAGGACCTCGCGAAGACCGTACGCGAACTGCTGTCCGAGGAGCACGTGCCGTTCGTGTCAGCCCTGCGGTACAAGCCCGCCGGGCTAAAGAAGCGCGCCGACTGGGAGTACGTCTGGGAGAGGCAACGCGAGGAAGACGCCGCTCCTGACGAGCCCGCCAAACAGAAGATCCGCAAGAAGACGCCCATGCCCCCGAAGTACACCTCGGCGGACTTCCTGAAGCCGAGCTACTGGCGTGCGCGCGGCAAGCTCGACGTGCCCAAGGAGCGGTTCATTTCGTACGGCACAGTCAACGTGCAGTCACCGGAGCTGTACGGGTGGGCCGGCTGGGATCATCTGGAGCAGGCGCTCGCGCTCGCCTCATACATCCAGCAGGCCGGGCTCGGTGACGACGAGCTCGTGCCCTACCTGGCGGGGCTGCTTGAGCTGCAGCCGTGGCTCGAGCAGTGGTACGGCGAGTACGACCCGGAGTTCGGGGCGTCGCCGGCCGCCGAGATCCTGGCGTTCCGACAGCAGAAGCAGGGCGAGCTCGGGTTGACCGACGATGCGCTGCGGGCCTGGCGTCCGGCCGCGGCCACGCGCGGACGCGGCGTGAAGAAGGCCGCTGTACCGAAGCAGCGCACGAGCAAGAAGGCCGCCGTCCAGACGTCGTTCACCGACGTCGACACGGACACCGTCACCGATGCCGTCAGCGGCACAGAGTCCGCCTGAACAGGCGAGGAGCAGATACACCATGGCGTTCATGAGCAGGAACACCCCTCGCCCCGAGGACCGGCCGCTGCTTCGGGAGTTGATTAACGTCCCCGAGTCGGTGTCCACTTCCGACTTCGTGCTGAAGCTGAACGAGGCGGTCACTCCCGAGGGGGCCGAGGCGGCGCTGAAGGACTACGTCGTCACCGACCGGCTGCTCGGCAACTTCGACGAGGCCCTCGACCTGATCAAGTCGGCACTGGACAGCCACTCGTCCAAGGCTGCCTACCTGCACGGCTCATTCGGTTCCGGTAAGTCGCACTTCATGGCGGTGCTCTACGCGCTGCTGTCGCGGAACCAGGCCGCCCGGACGCGCGCCGACCTCGACCCGGTGCGGACCCGGCACGCCTGGCTGGACGCGGACAATCGCAAGTTCCTGCTGGTGCCGTATCACATGCTGGGCTCCAAGTCCCTGGAGCAGCGCGTCCTTGGCAAGTACGTGGAGCACGTGCGCAAGCTGCACCCCACATGCTCACTGCCACAGGTCTACCGGACCGACGGACTCTTCGAGGACTTCGCCGAGCAGCGCCGCCGCAACGGCGACGACCGGGTGATCGAGCAGCTCGCCGACGCCGGCGACGGCCAGGAAGACGAGTGGGGCGACTCCTTCGCCTGGACCACCGAGCTGCTCGACCAAGCAGTGAACGCGCCAGAGGAGCACGAGAACACCAAGGATCTCGACCTGGAGAACCCCTCCACGCCGCGGGAACTGCGGGCGCGTCTCGTACAGGATCTCGCCCAGACCCTGTTCCCGTCGTTTTCGCGTAACGCCTCAGAGGATGCCGACGGGTTCGTTTCCCTGGACAAGGGGCTCGGCATCATAGCCGCGCACGCCAAGTCCCTGGGATACGACGGCCTGGTCCTCTTCATGGACGAGCTGATCCTGTGGCTGGCCTCCCGCATCCACGACCAGAAGTTCGTCTCACGCGAAGCCGACAAGATCACGAACTTCGTGGAGGGCGGCGATGAGCGGCGTGCCATCCCGGTGGTGTCGTTCATTGCCCGCCAGCGCGACCTGCGCGAACTCGTCGGCGAGGAGATGTCGGGGGCCGCTGAGGCAGCCGTCCAGGACAGCCTGAAGCTCAGCGGCGGACGGTTCGACAAGATCGTCCTGGAGGACCGCAACCTCCCGCAGATCGCGCAGGCTCGTCTGCTCACGCCTACCACCCCCGAGGCGGAGGCGAAGGTGGAGGCGGCCTTCGCCGAGGCCAAGAGGCTCGGTCCGGACGTCTGGGACACCCTGCTCGGCCACGACAAGTCCACCACCGGCGCGGACGAGGCCGCGTTCCGGCGGACGTACCCGTTCCCGCCGGCGTTCATGGACACCCTGGTGCACATCTCCGCCGCGCTGCAGCGCTCCCGCACCGGTCTAAAGCTGATGAGCCAGCTGCTCGTCGATCACCGTGACGACTGGCGGCTCGGGCAGCTCGTACCGCTGGGCGATCTGTACCCGGCGATCGCGGGCGGCGGTGACAAGGCGTTCAGCGGGGAGACCAGTGTTCACTTCGAGGCTGCAGACAAGCTGTACCGGGACAAGCTTCGCCCGTACCTACTGAAGACCAACCAGGTCACCGAGGACCAGGTCGAGGCGTACCGGCGCCGTCCCGCTGCCCTCGGCGACCCGCAGCTCGCCGCCCGTTGCCGCGACTTCACCGGCGACAGCCGGCTGCTTCAGACCTTGCTGCTCTCCGCACTCGCGCCCAGCGTCCCGGCGCTCGCCGATCTCACGCTGGCGCGGCTGCATGCCCTCAACCACGGCTCCATCACCACCCGCATCGCAGGCACCGAGGTCGGTCGGCTCGAGCAGAAGGTGAAGGAGTGGGCGGCGACCTTCCCTGAAATCAAGGTCACAGGGACCGGGCCAGGGGCGGTGGTGCGTCTGGAGCTCACCGGTGTCGACCTGGACGCCGTTCTCGCGAACGCCCAGGTCCACAACAACCAGGGCAACCGACGTGCCAAGATGCGCGGCCTGCTCAAGGAGGCGCTCGGCGTCACCGATGGGCCCGGCGGCTTCGACGCGTACGACGTGCTCAACTTGGTGTGGAGGGGAACCGAACGGCAGGTCGAGGTGGTCTTCGGTAACGTCGCCGAGGTCGACTCGCTCCCCGAGGCGACCCTGCGGCCCAGCCAGGACGACGCTTGGCGGCTCGTTGTCGACTTCCCGTACGACGAGGGCGAGTTCGGGCCGATGGACGACCTGCAGCGGCTGCGCGCTCTGCGGGAGAAGCCCGGCGGCGACTCTCGCACCCTGGCCTGGCTGCCCACCCACCTGACCGATGCCGCCCGCGGCGACTTCGAGCGCCTCGTCGTCATCGACAAGGCCCTCGCCGACGAGGTCCGCTTCGACTCCGACTTCGCGCGCAGCCTCAACGCCGACGACAAGGTGCGCGCCAAGGGCATGCTCCAGTCGCAGCTGGCCATCCTTACCGAGCGCGTCACCCAGGCGTTGCGGCAGGCGTACGGGCTCGCGCAGAAGCAGGAAGGGGTTGTCGACCTCAGTTTCGATACCCATCTGGTCGCCCAGCAGGATGTTCCCGAGCTGCGGCTTCCGCTTGGTGCATCCCTGGATGCCGCCGCCCGCGACGTGGCCGGCAAGCTGCTCGCCCACCAGTACCCCGCCCACCCCGACCTGGATCCCGACGGCACGGGCAAGCCTGTGAAGCCTGCCGAGATCAGGGCCGTCTTCGAGTACGTGCGCAAGGCCGCCGAGGACCGCGACGGCCAGGTCGAGGTCGATTCCAAGGACCGCAAGACCATGGCGCGGATCGCGGGCGGCCTCGGGCTCGGCGCCATGCGGGAGGCGTACTACCGGCAGTCCACGGCCTGGACCGACCACTTCAACGCCCAGGTACGCCGGAACGGCACCGCCGAGCCGACCCTGGTCAAGCTCTCCGACTGGAGTGATCTTCCCGAGCCGCGCGGACTGCCCGAGCCCCTGCGCCGGCTGCTCGCCGCCGCGTACGCGGAGATGACCGACCGGGTCTGGGTGCGCGGCGGCGCTCCCGTCGAACCGGCGCCGGCACCGCACGAGCTGAAGCCGGACTACGCCCTGCGCGAGCAGCAACTGCCCGACGAGAGCGACTGGGAGCAGGCGCGCAAGCGCTTCGAGACCGTGCTCGGTGACCGGGCGCCGCAGCTGCGGCGCGGGCGTATCGTCAACCAGTTCGCCGGACAGATCAAGCGGGCGGCCGCCGCACTCTCCCAGGACGCCGGGCGGCTCGTCGGGGAGCTGGAGAAGCATCGGGACTTCCTCCAGCTGAATGACGGTTCACCCCGGCTCGTGCTCGCTCGGCGCGCGCAGGAGCTGGTCAAGGAGGTGACGGAAGCCGGCATCGAGGCGAAGACCGTCGTGGAGCGGCTCGCCCGCTTCGACCTCGGCGATTTCACCGCCCACCGGTACGGCATGTCGTTGAAGAGCGCCGGGAAGGTCGCCGGCGCGTTGCAGAGCACCAGCTGGGACCAGCTGGGTTTGGCCGACACCCTCGGCGTGCACGGCGCGGCCGTCCTGGAGCGGGTGCGGGATGCCGCCGCCGGCGACCCGGGCGACTACCCGGATCTACCGGGTGTGCTGAATGCCGGTGGCCGGGAGGTGCTGTCCTTGCTGAGGTCTCGCCAAGCCTCGGCTGAGCGCCCCCAGCCGTCGCCCACTCCGCCGCCGAGCTCCGATGGCGTGGATTTGAACGGCGGTTCCGCCCACCCGCTGGTGCTGCCGGAGACGACGCAACAGCCGGGCCTGCGCACATCGTCGCGGGCCGCGGCCCGCTCCGGCGGCGGGCGGACCACCGCAGCACAGGCCGCCGCCGAGCTGCAAGCGGAGATCGCGGCGCTGGCGGCCGAGCACCCGAACGCCATCGTCGAGGTCACCTGGAAGGTCGTCGACTGATGTCCGACACCCTCACCACAGCTTCCGCGACTGCCGGCCCCGCCCGGCTGTCCGCGGGAACCGTCCGCCAGTACCTCGCCACCCGCAGCCGGCTCGGCGACGGCGCCGTTCGCGTACTGCTGCTGCGGGCCGCTCCCATCTGGGACGGGCCCGCCGTGCAGCGGACAGCGGGCGGGCTGCAGGCGCGGGTGGCCGCCGCGCCGTCAGTGCTGGCCGTGCACGAGCAGATCCTGGGCCACCTCGACGCGGCGGTTCCTCCCGACCCCAAGGTCCTGGTCGTCCTCACCGACGTCGAGGACACCGACCTCGACCCCGGGCTGCTCGCCCGCGTCTACGGCGGAAGGATACGGTCCGTCGACAACTGGGAGGTCGTACAGGAGGCGTTCGACGCGCGCGGTCTCGACGGCCGGCTGCGCAGCGAGACCTGGGCGGCCGAAGCGCTCCTCGACGCAGCGGCGAACCGCGGCTGGCCCTCGCTCGGCAAGGGACTCCTCTCCCGCGACGAGGCCCTCACGCGGCTGGCCAGGCGACGGCTGAGGCTCGACCGCCACCACAAGGACGCGTTGGGCGGGCCGGCCGCACACGACGACGGAGACCGCATCGATCCCGTCGCGCTGTTCCGGTGGACCCTCATCCCCGGCGGCCCCGACCTCCTGCGTGACCTGCGTGGACCGGAACGGGCCGGCCTGGCCCGCTTCCTCGCCGAACCCGAGCAGGGAGGCTCCACCGGCAGGATCGTCACCGCCCTGGTGGAAGCCGAGCACGGGGCGGACGCGGCCGCATACGCGGTCGTCTGCGCGGCCCTTTGGGGGCACGCGGAGGCCGACCACGACTTGTACCGGGCACGCGGGCGCGCCGAGCGGTGGCTCGGCGACCAGCCGCCCGCCCAGGGCGACGAACTCGACAGACTCCTGACTTCCTTCGGGCGCAACGGCGAGGCGTACGTCCACGGCCTCGTCGACCGGGGCGAGCATCGGCTCGCCGACCCGGTCTTGAGCAGAGCCGCGCAGCTCGTCGCCCAGTTCGGGGCACAGACCGCCGCAGCTGCCAGCCCGCTGCTCGCGGCCGGACTCGACGCCCGCTTCACCGCCGCGGGACGCGCCCTGGCCGACGGCGGTACGGAGGCGGTCACAGCCACCGTCACCGCGTTGGTCAAGCACGCCCTGGCCTCCGACGGCGCCACCCGCGCCCGTATCAAACGGGTACGGATGGCGGCGCGGCTGCAGCGGTGGCTCACGTCCCGGTCTGCCCCCGACATCGCCTCGGTGGCCGACGGAATCGCCCGTCAGATGCACGAACTCGGCTGGGTGGACCGGGCCCTGGAACATCTGGATGCGGGTGGCGACGCGGACGACGTACTCGCCGACGCCTACAGCCGGATCGGCGCGCAGGTGCGAGCCAAGCGCCGCGAGCTGGACCGCGCATTTTCCGAGCGGCTCGCGGGGTGGACCGCCGACGGAACCGCCCCCGGCGCCATGCTCACCGTGGAAAGCTTCCTGGACCGAGTCGTCGCGCCCATCGTGGCCTGCCCCGGCCGACGCGTTCTGCTCCTTCTCGTCGACGGGATGAGCGCGGCGATCGCGGCCGAACTGGGTGAGGAACTGCACGGACACTGGTCCGAGTTCGATCCGCTGCAGGACGCGGCCGGAGCACCGGCCCGGCGTGCCGTGGCCGCTGCGCTGCCCACCCTGACCGCCGTCTCCCGTACTTCGCTGTTCGCAGGCACTCTGATGATGGGCGACCAGAGCGACGAGAAGCGGCTCTTCCCCCTGCACTCCTGCTGGAACGGGGCCCCGGCTGCCGTCTTCCACAAGGACGACCTCCGCAGCCCCGACACCGGCTCCCCCTTCTCCACTGCTCTCGCCGACGCGCTCGCCGACGGGCACACCCATGTCGCAGTCGTCCTCAACACCGTGGACGACCGGCTCGCCAAGGAGCAGAAGCTTGGCGACGGCACCTGGGAAGCGAAGGAGATCGGCGGCCTTGAGCCGCTGCTGCGAGCCGCCCGCGCCAACGACATGACCGTGCTCCTCACCTCCGACCACGGCCACGTGATCGAGCGACGCAGCAGCAGAGTTGATGTGACCGGTGCCACCATCGGCTCGGCCCGTCACCGCAGCCCCGGCGGTCCCATCACGGCGGCCGAGATCGAGCTGTCCGGGCCACGGGTGGTCTGGCCCGAGCCCGGATCAAAGATCATCGCGCTGCGGGACCACGACACTCGGTACACCTCGCTGAAGGCCGGCTACCACGGCGGGGCGACCCTCGCCGAGTTCGCCATCCCGCTGCTCGCCCTGCTGCCGTTCGGCGCCGAGCCACCCACGGGGTGGCGGGAGTTGGGCGACCCGGCACCCTCCTGGTGGGCGGAGAACCCTCAAGATAGCGCCGCAGCGGACACCGGAGGCACCAAAGCCGACGCGGGTGCCCTGCCTGACACCTCCGTAGCGCGCCCGCGTCGGAAGCAGACCACGAAGGCCGCCTCGCTCGTAATCGAGGGAGCCATCAGCCTCTTCGGCGAGGACGAGGTCGCGCCGTCCGCACCGCAGGAACCCACCTCCCCTGTGGTGGAGCCTGCGGCCGTATCGGCCTCCGCTCCGGCAGAGGACGCGGCCACCGCTCTGGTGGAACGCCTCATGGCCACCGAGCTGTACCAGGCACAGCTGGACCTGCTCGCCCGCAGGTCGCTCTTGGGTAAGGCCGCTCCGAAGGCTCTCGCCGCGCTCGTCGAGGCGGGCACCCTGCCGATGACGGCCCTCGCCGAACGCGCAGGCCAACCTGCTTCCCGAGCGCGCGGCTTCGCCACGACCCTGGCTCAGCTGCTCAACTACGACGGCGCCCAGATCCTGGAGATTCTTCCCGACAACCGCACCCTGCGCCTGCACCGAACCCAACTGATCGAGCAGTTCGAGCTGTGAACCAGAGAACGCTGCGGCTGTGACGGGCGGGGCGGTTCGCCACCCCGCCCGTTCCGCGCGCCGGCCGCCCGGTCTCCACACGGGTGTCCGGCCGCTCTTGGGCCTAACATCGGTCGTCGCCACCGGCCCCAATGGGGGCGGGCACCCGCATATTGAGACGGGCGATCTCTATGCGGGACCGGTGCCCTTGAGGACCGACTCCAGGCTTTCCCCGTTCTCCGCCCACCGCCGCAACTCCTCGCGGCCGATCAGCCGCACGCGGCAGTCTTCCGCTGCCCACCCCTTCGCTCCGCCGGTGAGCCTTCCATTCGTCACGACGACGGGCAACGTCGAGGGGTGCGTGGCCATGGCTCCGCCGTACAGGTGTTGCACGACGGGCTGGCCCACCGAACCACCGCCGGCGAGGAAGTGCTTCGCCTGCACCATCACGAACCGCCCGAGGGGATCGGCCGCGAGGACATCGGCGCCCATGTCCCCGGGACCCCCACCCGAGCGGATGATCCGGTATCCGTCACGGTCGAGGAGGTCGGCGATCAGCCTCTCGAACTGGCTGTGGTGCAGTTCGTCGATGTCCTCCAAGTCCATCAACGTGGGCTCCTGGAGGAGGGGGCCTTCCAGGGCCTCCCTGACCACCCGTCGGAGGCGCGTCAACCGCAAGATGACGTCCTTGTGCATGATGCGGGTGAACACCGCGTGCTCGGCATAGCGCTTGACAAACAAGGCGGTTGGCCCAAAGAGGATCCCGCCCTCCGCTCTCAGTAGCGGCGACGCAGCGTAAGTGAAGGTCTCCGAGATCTCGTCCGCCAGGTTCCAACCGGAGGAGTACGGGAATGTATCCCCGATCCGATCGGAAAGACGCTCCGCTTCCTGCCGACGCCGTTCCGACTTCAGGTCGGCCGCCATCAGCTCCCGGAAGATTTCGGTGAGCGTGTCTTCGATTTCGCCGACTACGTCGTCACATCGCTTTACATCGCGTAGGAGACAGCGATCGTCTTCAACCAGGCCGAGGACAAGAGCATCGATCCGGGGGGCACGGGCGACGGTCTCCTGGTGAGCCTGCAACACCGTGACGCAGCGTTTCAGCTTGCCTTGCAGGATCAGCAACCGCTGACGCATGCCCTCGGTACCTGTCTCTGTGCCAGGCAGGAGGGCTTGCCCAAGCTCCGGCCCCCGTAGCGCCCGTCGCCAAGCCATCGTCCGCGCCGTGCTCATTTGGATACTCAAGGTCCCCCCTCGGATGTTTCACGCCGAGGGGAAGCCTAGGTGATGCCATGTCGTACACAACCTGGTCGGAGCCGTACTCGGCCGGGATCACCGCCGCGAGCCTCAGCCAGTCTGTTCGTCTTGCGCTGCGATTCGTATGCGGCGGCCGGATGGGAGACTGTTCGGGTGAACGCGTTTGGATCTTCAGCATCCGGGCCCGCCGCCGCCCCGGTCGGCGCCGTACGACGGCGGGCCGTGGTGGACGCACTGCGGCGTGGCGCCGTGCCCGAGAGTGGCCTCGACTTGCTCGCCACCGGACTCGGTCGCTTCGAGCAGGCGGTCGACGAGGAGCTGGACACCGTCGCCGCCGGCGGCTCGGTGTTCAAGGCCGTGCGTGGCGAGTACGGCTCCGGCAAGACCTTCTTCACCCGCTGGCTCGGCGAGCGAGCCAAACGGCGCACGTTCGCCGTGGCCGAGGTGCAGGTGTCAGAGACCGAGACCCCACTGCACAAGCTGGAGACTGTCTACCGGCGGCTAACCGAACGCCTGACCACCGCGAGCTTCCCGCCCAGTGCCCTGCGCCCGGTCGCCGACGCCTGGTTCTATGCGCTGGAGGAGGACGCACTCGCCGACGGCGTGGGGGAGAGCGAACTGCCGGAGGCCGTGGACCGACTGCTTACTGCCCGCCTGGCCGAAGTGTCCAGGCAAGCCCCGGCGTTCGCCACCGCCCTGCGCGGATACAAGCAGTCCTTGGACGCCGGCGACGAAGCCACCGCCGCTGCGGTGCTGTCCTGGCTCGGGGGCCAGCCGCACGTCGCCGCGGCCGCCCGGCGCAGCGCAGGGGTCCGAGGCGACCTCGACCACTTCGGCGCCTTCGGCTTCCTGCAGGGCCTGCTCACCGTGCTCCGGGACGCCGGGCACGCCGGGCTCGTCCTCGTCCTGGACGAAGTGGAAACCCTGCAACGGGTCCGCTCCGACGCTCGCGACAAGGCACTCAACGCACTGCGGCAGCTCATCGACGAAGTCCACTCGGGCCGCTTCCCCGGCCTGTACCTCGTCATCACCGGCACGCCCGCCTTCTACGATGGGCAGCAGGGCGTACAGCGACTCGCACCGCTCGCCCAACGCCTCGCCACCGACTTCACCACCGACCCCCGCTTCGACAACCCCCGGGCCGTCCAGATACGGCTGCCCGGATTCACCCAAGAGTCACTGACCGGCCTGGGCGCCACCATCCGTGACCTGTACGCCGAAGGCTCCCGGTCCCCCGACCGGATCAAGCAGCTCGCCGACGACACGTATCTCACCGACCTGGCACGGGCCGTGGGCGGGGCCCTTGGGGGAAAGGTCGGAGTAGCACCACGGCTGTACCTGAAGAAGCTGGTCGGAGACGTACTCGACCGGATCGACCAGTTCCCGGACTTCGACCCGCGCACGCACTACAAGCTGACCGTGGGCAGTGGTGACCTCACCGCCACCGAACGGAACTTCGCCGCGCCCGTGCCGACCGCCTCGGCGGACGACCTCGAACTCGAACTGTGAAGACCCACTTCCCGAGTCCCGAACTTTGACGACCAGCGCAGGAGTCACAGACGTGCAGGAGCAGTCGCGCGGCACCGACCCGGTGGAACGCCTCGACCCGGTAGTCCTGCACCACATCGTCAACACACTCGGGTGGCCCGATCTGCGCCCCCTGCAGAAGGCCGCCGTGCATCCGCTGATGGACGGCGAGGACGCGGTCCTTCTCGCGCCGACGGCGGGCGGGAAGACGGAGGCCGCCACCTTCCCACTGTTGTCCGCCATGCGAGAGAAGTGCTGGACCGGCACTTCCGTCCTCTACCTGGCCCCACTCAAGGCACTCCTGAACAATCTGGTGCACCGGGTCGACAGCTACGCCCAGTGGCTGGGGCGTCGGGCCGCCCTCTGGCACGGCGACACCCCCGAGTCCGTGCGCCGCCGTATCCGCACTGAATCCCCCGACTTCCTGCTCACCACGCCTGAGTCTCTCGAAGCGATGCTCATCAGCGTCAAGACCGACCACGCGCACATGCTGGGCCGGGTACGTGCCGTCGTCGTCGACGAGGTGCACGCCTTCGCCGGGGACGACCGCGGCTGGCACCTGCTCGCCGTGCTCGAACGCCTGGAGCGACTTGCCGGTCACCCCATCCAGCGCATCGGCCTGTCCGCCACTGTGGGCAACCCCGGCGACCTGCTCACCTGGCTCCAGGGCGCGCGCCCCGCCGACCGCCTCGGCCGGGTCGTCGCCCCCGGCGTCTCTCTGCCCACCACCAATAGCACTGCCCCCGCTGAACTCTCGCGCCCCGCAGGAGAGGTAGAGCTCGACTACGTCGGATCGCTCGCCAACGCCGCCAAGGTGATCTCCGCACTGCACCGGGGCGAGAAACGGCTCGTCTTCTGCGACTCCCGCAGGCAGGTGGAGGAGCTCGGTGCGGCACTGCGCGCCCGCGGCGTCGCCGTGTTCCTCTCCCACGCCTCCCTCTCCACCGACGAACGCGCACGCTCCGAGCAAGCGTTCGCCGAAGCCCGCGACTGCGTCATCGTCTCCACCTCCACCCTCGAACTCGGCATCGACGTCGGTGACCTCGACCGCGTCATCCAGATCGACTCACCCGGCACCGTTGCCTCCTTCCTGCAGCGCATCGGCCGCACCGGGCGCCGCGCCGGAACCTCCCGCAACTGCCTGTTCCTCGCCACCCGGCCCGACACACTGCTCCAGGCCGCCGGCCTGCTCACCCTGTGGTCCCGCGGCTGGGTGGAACCCGTTGCCCCGCCGCCCTCACCCCGCCACCTTGTCGCACAGCAACTCTTCGCAGTCACACTGCAGGAACACCGCATCGGAGACCGTCTGTGGCCCGAGCAGTGGAACGGCCTGACCCCCTTCGACCAGTCCGCCGCGCCCATCCTGTCCCACCTGGTCGCGGGCGGTTTCCTCGACAGCGACGGTGGCATGCTGTTCATCGGCCCCGAAGCCGAGAAGCACTTCGGCCGCCGCCACTTCATGGAGCTGACCGCCTCCTTCACCGCGCCCCCCGAGTTCACCGTGCTCGCCGGACGCACCGAGATCGGCACCACCGATCCCACCGTCCTCACCGAGGAACGCCAGGGCCCGCGCCGCCTGCTCCTGGCCGGCCGCAGCTGGCAGGTCACCTTCATCGACTGGGCCCGACGCCGTGCCTTCGTCGAGCCCGTCGAGGACGGCGGCATCGCCAAATGGCAGGGCAGCGAGGCCCGCGGCCTGTCGTACGTCCTCACCCGTGCCATGCGCGACGTCCTCCTCGGCGCCGACCCCGACGTACGCCTCACCCGCCGCGCCACCGCGGCCCTCGCCGGACTCCGCATGGACCGCGCACCCTACGAAGTCCACCCGGCAGGCACCCTTCTGGTCCACGACGCGGACGCCACCCGCTGGTGGACCTGGGCCGGCTACCGCGCCAACGCCACTCTCGCCGCCTCCCTCGGCAACCTCGCCGACCCGGTGCAGCGCCCGACCGACACGCACGTCCGGCTCCGCCAGGACCTCTCCCCCGCCGACTGGAAGACCGCCCGAGCCGAACTCCCCGACTCCCTCACCCTGCCCACCGTCGACCCGCGCGCCGTCCGCGGCCTGAAGTTCTCGGTGGCCCTACCTCCCCGCATCGCGACCACCACCCTCGCCGAACGCCTCGCCGACTTCGACGGCGCCCTCGCCGCGGCCCGTGAGCCCGTGCGGATGGAATGGGGGAGCTGAGCAATAGGCAAGCGGCCTGCTCGCCCTCAACAACGACAGCAGCATCGGGGCACTGCTGCGCTTCTGACACCGCGTTCCCGTGGCCCCTGCGGAGCCGCCACCCCCCGAGGTCCCGTCGCCGGTCCCTACGCGGAGGTGACGAGCGGATCAGTCGGCCCACACCCGTGTCAGGCAGCGGCCGGTGTGGGGTGGGGGTGGGTCGGTGAACGGGGTTCTGCCGTGCAGGATGGTCGTGTTGTCCAGGAGCAGCAGGTCGCCGCGGCGGAGTCGGACGCGCAGGGGCATGCGGGGGTCCGCCAGGATCTCGTCGAAGGCGTCCAGGGCGGCGGTCTGGGCGGTGGACAGCGGGGTTCCGTGCTCCTGTTGGCCGCGGGTGATCCAGGAGCGGACGTACCGGACACTCAAGCGGCCCGCGTCGCGTCGGAAGACGGGGTAGGTACCCGGAGGGTGTCTCCTCGTGATCGGGCCACGCGTCGCCGCCCACGCCCGGCGGCTGCCGCCCCCCGCGCTCCCCGCTTACGTCTACGACCTCGCCGCCCTCGACCGGCACGCCCGCGCGGTCCGCGCGGAGCTCCCAGAGCGGGCCGAGCTCCACTACGCGGCCAAGGCCAATCCGGCCCCGGAGATCCTGCGCACCCTCGCACCCCATGTCGACGGCTTCGAGGTCTCCTCCGGAGGCGAGCTGGCCCACGTCCGGCGCACGGTGCCGGGGGCGCCCCTCGCCTTCGGCGGCCCCGGCAAGACGGAGGCGGAGCTCCGGCTCGCCCTGGAGCTGGGCGCCGAGCGCCTGCGCGTGGAGAGCGCACACGAGTTCCGGCTCCTCGCCTCCCTCGCCCGGACACCCGTGGACGTGCTGCTCCGGGTCAACCTGCCGCTCCCGGACGGCCACGGGGAGCACGCCGCGCTCGCCATGGGCGGCCGCCCCGCGCCGTTCGGCCTCGACCCGGATGACGCGGCGTCCTGCCTGCGGCGGCCGGGTCGGCACCGGGTGCGGTTCCGCGGCGTCCACGCGCACCTGGCCGGCGGGCTGGACGCCGTCGCGCTCGCGGCCGTCGCCCGCCACGTCACCGGGTGGGCGGCGGAGTTCGCGGGGCGGCACGGCGTCGGCCTCGCCGAGGTGAACGCCGGTGGGGGCATGGCCGTCGACTACGCCCGTCCCCACGCGCGGTTCGACTGGGCCGCCTACGGGCACGGGCTGCGCCGCGTCCTCTCGGCACACCGCGGACTGACCCTGCGTGTCGAACCCGGACGGTCGCTGGCCGCCTACTGCGGCTGGTACGTGACCGATGTGCTCGACGTCAAGCACAGCCGGGGTGAGGCGTTCGCCGTGCTCCGCGGTGGCACGCACCACATGCGCACCCCGGCCGCCAAGGGACACGACCACCCTTTCGCCGTCCTGCCCGCGGAGGGATGGGCCCGTCCCTGGCCGCGTCCGGCCGCCCACCGGGAGCCGGTGACGCTGGTCGGGCAGCTCTGCACCCCCAGGGACGTGTTCGCCCGCCGGGTGCCGGTCGACGCCCTGCGGGCGGGCGACCGGGTGGCCTTCGCCCTGGCCGGCGCCTACGCCTGGAACATCTCCCACCACGACTTCCTCATGCACCCGCCGCCCACCTTCCACTACCTGAGCTGACGCACAGACCGCGGGCGGTACGGACGGGCGCCGAGCGGCACGCCGTGGGTCGCCCTCGCCGTCGGGCAGCCGCTTGGCGTGTATGTTCGTCTGCGCGGTGCACAAAATACGCATTCCAGGCGAAATGATGTTCACCGCGCCATCCGCCGTCTCGTCGCCTCCACGGTCGGAAGACTTCCGGGTCGGAAGACTTTCGGGTCGGAAGACTCCTGGGTCGGAAGACTCCAAGGTCGGAAGCCCGGGGCCGGGAGACTCCAAGGTCGGGAGAAGTGGGCCGTGCATATCGCGCTGACGGGTGCCACCGGGTTCCTCGGGTGCCGGCTGCTGCCGCGGTTGCTGCGGCGCGGTGCCGAGGTCACCGTGCTGGCCCGGCCCCGGCCGCGGGACGCGCGGGAGCGGCTGGCGGAGGCGTTCACGCGGATGGCCGCGCCCGCCCCCCTGCTCGACGCGCTGCGGCACCGGGTGCGGGTGGTCGAGGCGGACGTCTCCCTGCCGCGCCTCGGCCTGCCGGCGCGCCGGTTCCAGGAACTCGCCGACGGGGTGGACGCCGTCTGGCACAGCGCCGGGGACATCCGGCTCAACGCCGACCTCGCGAGCCTGCGCACCACGAACGTGGAGGGGACGCGGCACGTCCTGGAGTTCGCCGCCGCCGGCCGCCGCTGCCCGCGCCTGCACCACGTCAGCACCGCCTTCGTCGCCGGCGGCCTGCGGGACGGCGTCGCCCGCGAACGCGAACCGACCGACACGCACGGCTTCGAGAACCACTACGAGCGGTCCAAGTACGAGGGCGAGCTGCTGGTCCGCGACTGGTGCCGGCGGTACGGCCGGCCGGCCCTGGTCCTGCGGCCGAGCATCCTGGTCAGCGACCTCCCGCCGGGCCCCGGACTGCCCCCGCACCCCTTGCAGTTCCTCGCCGAGATGGCCCGTTCCGGGCTGGAGGCCGCCGAGCTCGCCGGGCTCGGGCTCCCGGCCGGCGCGCCCCCGCCCGTCGTGCGGATGCCGGGCCGGGCGGACGGGCACCTCAACCTGCTGCCCGTGGAGTGGGCCGCCGAGGCCATGGTGCTGATCTCCGAGCGCTTCCCCCACCGTTCCCCGGGCGTCTTCCACGTCGTGCACCCGCGCGACACCCCGATGGCGGTGCTCGTCCGGCTCTTCGAGCGCTTCCTGCCCGTACGCCTCGACCTGCGCCCCGACGGCGTGCCCGATCCGACCGAGGCGGAGCGGGTCGCCGACTTCTACCCGGGCTTCACCCCGTACCTCGGCCACCGGCGCCGGTTCGACGACGCGGCGGCCCGCCGCCTGCTCGCCGGGCTGCCGCCGCCGCCCGACGTCGACCTCGCCTACCTGCTGTCCGGAACGACGCCCGTCACCGCCGGGCCGGCGGCAGCCGCGCTCGGCCCGTGAGCGCACCGGACGTGAGCCCCCAGGACGTGAAGCACCCAAGCCCCTGAAGCACCCAGGACCGTGAAGCACCCAGGACGTGAAGCATCCAGGACCGTGAAGCACCCAGGACCGTGAAGCACCCAGGACCGTGAAGCACCCAGGACGTGAGCGATGACCCAACTGCTCGACGGAACGCCCGCTCCCGCGCCCGCGCCCGCCGCCCCGGCCGGCGCCCGCTGGTATCCGGGACCCCATCCGCCCGCCCGTACCGCGGCCGACGTGCTGCCGCTCGTGGCCCGGGTCCGGGAGCCCGTCCGGCTGCTCGCCCTGCCCGCGGGCGGCGTCGGCGCCGCCGTCGACGGCTCGCCCGAGCCGGACGGCACCGACGAGGGATTCCCCCTGCTGGGCACCCTGCCGCCGCTCTACCCCGAGTGGCTCGGCGACCGCTCGTTCAACGAGACCCACGGCACCCGCTTCCCGTACATCGCGGGCGAGATGGCCAACGGCATCGCCACCACCGGCATGGTCACCGCCCTCGCCGACGCCGGCCTGCTCGGCTTCTTCGGCGCCGCGGGCCTCGGCCCGGACCGCGTCGAGGCCGCCGTCCGGGCGCTCGCCGGCCGGCTCGGGGACCGCCCCAACTGGGGCGTCAACCTCATCCACTCCCCCGCCGAGCCGGCGTTGGAGGACCGCGTCGCCGACCTCCTCGTCCAGCACCGCGTCCCCGCCGTCTCCGCGTCCGCGTTCATGGCGCTGACCCCCGCCGTCGTCCGCGTCGCCGCCGCCGGGCTGCGCCGCGACGCGCACGGCCGGGTCGTGCGCCGCACCCGGATCCTCGCCAAGGTCTCCCGCCCCGAGACGGCCGCGGCCTTCCTCTCGCCCGCCCCCGACGAGCTGCTGCGCCCCCTAGTCACCGCGGGCCGGCTCACCGCCGCCGAGGCGGAACTCGCCGCGCGCGTCCCCGTGGCCGAGGACGTCACCGTGGAGGCGGACAGCGGCGGGCACACCGACAACCGGCCGCTGACCGTCCTGCTGCCCGCCGTCCTCGCCCTGCGCGACACCCTCGCCCGCGCCCACGGCTACGACCGGCCGGTCCGGGTCGGCGCCGCGGGCGGGCTCGGCACCCCGGGGGCGGTCGCCGGCGCCTTCGCGCTCGGGGCCGCCTACGTCCTCACCGGCTCGGTCAACCAGGCCGCCGTCGAGTCCGGTCTCTCCGACGACGCCAAGGCGCTGCTCGCCCAAGCCGACGTCGCCGACGTCGCCATGGCCCCCGCCGCCGACATGTTCGAACTCGGCGTCCGGCTCCAGGTGCTGCGGCGCGGCACGCTCTTCGCCTCCCGCGCCGCCCGGCTGTACGAGCTCTACCGCGACCACGACTGCTGGGAGGACGTGCCCGCGGAGCAGCGCGCCGCCGTCGAACGGGACATCCTGCGGCGGCCGTTCGACGACGTGTGGGAGGAGACCCGCCGCTTCTGGGAGCGGCGCGACCCGGCCCAGGCCGCCCGCGCCGCGACGGACGCCCGGCACCGCACGGCCCTCGTCTTCCGCTGGTACCTCGGCAGGTCGAGCCGGTGGGCCATCGAGGGGCGCGCCGAGCGCCGGGCCGACTACCAGATCTGGTGCGGCCCGGCCATGGGCGCCTTCAACCGCTGGACCGCCCACGGCTTCCTCGCCGACCCGGCCCGTCGCACCGTCGTCCAGATCGCCCGCAACCTGCTGGAGGGCGCCGCCGTCCTCACCCGCGCCCACCAGCTGCGCTCGTACGGAGTCCCCGTCCCCGACGCCGCGTTCGCCTTCACCCCGCGCCCCCTTGGTTGACGACCCGTCAGCCCTGAATGCCCTGAATACCCCGGAAACCCCGAAACCCCCGAAAGCCTGGAAGCCGGACAACCGGAACCCCGATCGCCCGCCGCGGCCCCCGGCCGCCGGCACACTACGGAGCCGAGCATGACCGCCACCCGTACCACCGGCCGCGTCCCCGTCGCCGTCGTCGGCCTCGGCGCCCTGCTCCCCGACGCCCGTGACGTCGAGCAGAGCTGGCGCCTCGTCCTCGGCCGCCGCGACCTGATCACCCGCGTCCCGGCGACCCGCTGGCGGGTGGAGGACCACTACGACCCGGTCCCCGGCACCCCCGACAAGGTGTACGTCGACCGCGGCGCCTTCCTGCCCGAGGTCGACTTCGACCCACTCGCCCACGGCATCCCGCCGTCGGCCCTCGCCTCCACCGACAGCGCCCAGCTGCTCGCCCTGCTCGTCGCCGGCCAGGTGCTGCGCGACGCCGCCGCCGGCCGCGGCCCGGACGCCCTCGACCGGGACCGCGCCTCCGTCATCCTCGGCACCGGCGCCCTGGAACTGCTCACCCAGGGCGGCCACCGCACCCAGCGGCCCGTCTGGCTCGAAGCGCTGCGCGAGGGCGGCATCGACGAGGAGACGGCCCGGACGCTGTGCGACCGCATCGCCGCCCACTACCCCGAGCCCGACGAGGACAGCTTCCCCGGCGGCCTCGGCAACATCGTCGCCGGGCGCATCGCCAACCGCTTCGACCTGCACGGCACCAACCACACCACCGACGCCGCCTGCGCCAGCTCCCTCGCCGCCCTCTCCACCGCCCTCGACGAACTCTCCCTCGGCCGCTCCGACCTGGTGATCACCGGGGGCGTGGACACCTCCAACGGCATCGGCACCTTCCGCTGCTTCACCACCACCCCCGCCCTCTCCCCCACCGGCGACTGCCGCCCCTTCTCCGCCGACGCGGACGGCACCATGCTCGGCGAGGCCCTCGCCATGTTCGCGCTCCGGCGCCTCGACGACGCCCTGCGCGACGGCGACCGGGTCTACGCCGTCATCCGGGGCATGGGCGGCTCCTCCGACGGCCGCGGCACCGCCATCTACGCCCCGCTGCCCGAGGGCCAGGCCCGCGCCCTGCGCCGCGCCTACGCGGAGGCCGGCTACGGGCCCGCCACCGTCGGACTCGTCGAGGCCCACGGCACCGGCACCCGCGCGGGCGACCACGCCGAGTTCGCCGCCCTGCGCGAGATCTACCACGAGGACCGGCCCGACGCCGTCCAGTGGTGCGCCCTCGGGTCCGTCAAGTCCCAGATCGGGCACACGAAGTGCGCCGCGGGCGCGGTCGGGCTGCTCAAGGCCGTCCTCGCGCTGCACCACAAGGTGCTGCCGCCCACCCTCAAGGCCGGCCGGCCCCACCCCGGCCTCGCCATCGACAGCAGCCCCTTCTACCTCAACACCGAGGCGCGGCCCTGGATCCGCCCCGCCGGCCACCCGCGCCGCGCGGCCGTCTCCAGCTTCGGGTTCGGCGGCAGCAACTTCCACGTCACCCTTGAGGAGCACGTCCCGCCGCCCGGCGCGGCCGTACCGCCCCGGGCCCGTACGGCGCCCACCGAGCTCGTCCTGCTCGGCGCCGCGACGCCCGAGGAGCTGCGCGAGCGCGTCGCGGCCCTGCGCGCCGAGGCCGAGGCCGGCCGCGCCGACGGAACGTTCCGCCTCGCCGACCTCGCCCGCCGCTGCCAGGAGGCGTTCCGCGCCGACGACCCGCTGCGGCTGGCCGTCATCGCCGAGGACGCCGCCGGGCTCGCCGACCGCCTCGCGCGGGCGGACGAGCGCCTCGGGGGCGGGGGTGGAGTCGGGGGCGGGGGCGAGGGCGGGGAGTCCTGGTCCGAGCCGGGTGCGCTCCACTTCGCCACCGGGCGGCCCGAGACCGGCCGGCTGGCCTTCCTCTTCCCGGGCCAGGGCTCCCAGTACGTCGGCATGGGCGCCGACCTCGCCGTCCACGAACCCGCCGCGCACGCCGCCTGGGACGCGGCGGCGGGACCCGACGACGAGGGGCGAGACCCGGACGGCGGGCGGGACCACGGTGACGGGCAGGACTACGGTGGGCAGGACCACGGTGACGGGCAGGACCCGGGTGACAGGCGGCAGGGCCCCGGCGAACCGCCCCTGCACCGGGTCGTCTTCCCGCCGCCCGCGACGGACGACGCCACCCGCGCCGCCCAGCGGGCGCTGCTCACCGCCACCCGCTGGGCGCAGCCCGCCCTCGCCGCCCACAGCCTCGCCCTGCTCGCCGTCCTCGGCGAGGTCGGGCTGCGCCCCGACTGCACGGCCGGGCACAGCCTGGGCGAACTCACGGCCCTGCACGCGGCCGGCGCCTACGACGCGGCCACCCTCATGCGCCTGGCCCACCGCCGCGGCGAGCTCATGCGCGACGCGGCGGGCGGCGCCCCCGGCGGCATGCTCGCCGTCGCGGCGTCACCGGAGGAGACCGCCGACGCCCTCGCCGAGGCCGGCCTCGCCGACGTGTGGATCGCCAACCGCAACGGCCCCCGGCAGACCGTGCTCTCCGGCACCGCCGAGGCCCTCGCGGCCGCCGCCGCCCGCTTCGCCGCCGCAGGGACGGACACCACCGGACTGCCGGCGTCCGCCGCCTTCCACAGCCCGCTCGTCGGTGCGGCCCGCGAGCCCTTCGCCGCTGCGCTCGCGGACGCGTCCGTCGGCGCCCCCGGCCTGGAGGTGTGGTCCAACACCGACGCCGCCCCCTACCCGGCCGACCCGGCCCTGATCCGCGACCGCCTCGCCGGGCACCTCGTGAGCCCGGTCCGGTTCGCGGAGCAGGTCGAGGCCATGTACGCGGCCGGGGTCCGGGTCTTCGCCGAGGTCGGCGCGGGCAGCGTGCTGACGGGCCTGGTCGGACGGATCCTCGGTGACCGCCCGCACCTGGCCGTCTCCTTCGACCACCGGGACCGGCACGGCGTGACGGCCCTTCAGGACGGCCTGGCCCGGCTCGCCGTCCACGGCGTCCCCCTGGACTTCGCCCCCTACTGGCGGCACTACACCCCGCCCGCGCAACCCGAGCCCGAGCAGGAGCGACGACCCACGATGACGGTGAAGATCGACGGCGGAAACCTCGGCAGGCCCCAACCGCGACGGGTGGACCTCGTCGCTACGGACGGCGGCCCTACGGATGGCGGCCCTACGGGCGGCGGTACTTCGGGCGGCGGTGCTCCGGGCCATACGGGTCCGGACCACGCTGGCGTGGGTCACGGTGCTGCGGACTACGGTGCTCCGGGCCTCCTTGTGCCGGGTCACGGCGCTTGGGCCCCCTCTGCTCCGGACAGCACGACCCCGGACCACGCTGCCCTGGACCAGGCTGCCCTGGACCAGGCTGCCTTGGACCGCGTCGTCCCAGGCCACGGTGGTTCGGACCACGCTGCCGCGGGTCGCGTCGCCCCGGGCCACGGCGCCTTGGACCGTACGATTCCGGACCGCACCGCTTCGTACGCCGGCGCGCCGGACCAGGGTGCTCCGGGCCACGCCGCCCTGGGCCATACAGCCCCGGGCCACGCTGCCTTGGGCACCCCGTATCCGTCGGCACCATCTCCGGTCTCGGCCACCTCGCCCGCCCCGCCGGTCGCGCCCGGGGCCTGGGCCCAGCTCGTCGAAGAGGCCCAGCGGCAGACCGCCGAGGCGCACGCGGCGTACCAGCGGATGATGACGGAGAGCCATCTGGCGTTCCTGAAGGTCGCCGAGAGCTCGTTCGCCGCCCTGCTCGGCGCGCCGCCGGACGCGGAACACGCCCTCGCCGACGCCGTGACGCCGCCGGCCTCTTCGGCCCCGCTGTCCTCCGCGCCGCCCTGGCCGCTCCCCGAGCCGCCCGCGACGGCCGTCCCCGCGCCACCGGCCGCCATCGCACCCGCGGCACCCGCGCCGGCGCCGGCGCCACCGGCGCCGGAACCCGCCGCGCCCTCGCAGGACGTCGGGACGGTGCTGCTGTCCGTCGTGGCCGAACGCACCGGCTACCCGGTGGAGATGCTCGACCTCGACATGCGGCTCGAAGCCGACCTCGGCATCGACTCCATCAAGAAGGTGGAGATCCTCTCCTCGCTGCGTCGCAGGCTGGGCGCCCTGCCGCAGGGCGACCCGGCCGAGCTGGCCACCCTGCACACGCTCCGGCAGATCGTCGACAAACTCGTCGCGGCGGCCATGGGAGGCACAGAGGAAACGGCCGACGCCCCGCCCACTCCGGCACCCGCCCGGGCCGACGACGCGGCCGGCACCCCGCCCACTCCAGCGCCCACCCCAGCGCCCGCCCCGACCGGCGGCGCGACCAGCGGCGCCACCAGCGGCGCGACCCCCACCATCACCGCCCAGGCCGACACCCCAGCCGACGACGCGACCCCCGCCCCACCCGACCGCCCCCTCCCCGTGCCCTCCGCCCGTACCGCCCGCCACGTCGTCCGCGCCGTGGCCGCGCCCCCCACGGGGCTGGCCATGGCGGGCCTGGCGGCTGACGGTCCGCTGGCCGTCGTCGACGGCGGGTCCGGGCTGGGCAAGCTCGTCGCCGAGCGGCTCGCCCGGGAGGGTGTCGCCGCGGACGCCGTGGCCGCCGCCGAGGAGATCCCCGGGGACGCGTACGGCGTCCTGCTGCTCGGCGGGCTGCGGCAGGGCGCGGACGTGGATGTGGACGGGATGCTGGAGGCGCAGCGCGCCGCGTTCCGCGCCGCCCGGCTGATGGCGCCGCGGCTCGCCGAGCGCGGCGGGGTCCTGGTCACCGTCCAGGACACCGGCGGCGACTTCGGCCTGGGCGGCGGGCAGGGCCTGCGCGCCTGGTCCGGCGGGCTCGCGGCACTGGCGCGTACCGTGGCCCGGGAGTGCCCGGCCGCCGCCGTCAAGGCCGTCGACTGCGAGCGGACCGGCCGTACGCCGGAGGAGACCGCCGACGCCCTCGTGGCCGAACTCCTCACCGGCGGCCCCCTGTTGGACGTGGGCCTGCGCGGGGACGGCAGCCGGGTGACCCCGGCCGCCGTCCCCGCGCCCCTCGCCGAGGAGGCCGCCGACGGCACCCCGGTCCTCGGCCCCGACGACGTCGTCGTGGCCACCGGTGGCGCCCGCGGCGTGACGGCCGCCGCCCTGGTCGAGCTCGCCCGCGCCCACCGGCCCCGCATCGTCCTGATCGGGCGGACGGAACCGGACGAGGAGCCACCCGGCCTGCCGCCGGACGCCGACGAGGCCGAGCTGGTCCGCGCCCTCGCCGCCGGGCCCGGCGCGGACCTGCCCCCGGCCGCGCTCACCGAGCGGGCCCGGCGCGTCCTGGCCGGCCGCGAGGTCGCGGCGACACTGGCCGCCGTCGAGGAGGCCGGTTCCCCGGTCCGCTACGTCGCCGCCGACGTCCGCGACCCCGAGGCCGTGCGCGCCGCCCTCGACGCCGTCCGCGTCGAGTGGGGGCCGGTGACGGGTGTCGTCCACGGCGCGGGCGTCCTCGCCGACCGGTACCTCGCCGAGAAGACCGACGAGCAGTTCGACCACGTCTTCGGCACCAAGACCGACGGGCTGCGGGCCCTGTTGGACGCCACCGCCGGCGACCCGTTGCGCGTCGTCTGCCTCTTCTCCTCCGTGGCCGCCTGCCACGGCAACGCGGGCCAGGCGGACTACGCCATGGCCAACGAGGTCCTCGACCAGGTGGCCGCCGCCGAGGCCGCCGCGCGGCCCGGCTGTCTGGTCCGCTCCCTCGCCTGGGGCCCCTGGGGCGGCGGCATGGTCACCCCGGCCCTCGCCGCGCACTTCGCGGCGGCCGGCGTCCCGCTGTTGTCCCTGGAGGCCGGCGCCCGCGCCTTCGTCCGCGAACTGGCCGCGCCCGGCCGCGACACGCGCGTGCTCCTCACCGCCGCCGGCCCCGACGGCGACGCGTACGGGACGCCCGCCGCCCTCCCGGCCATCCCGGCCCTCCGGCCCGCCCGCGTCCGGGCCACCGCGCGCAGCCACCCGTACCTCGCCCACCACGCCGTCGGCACCGCCCCCGTCCTGCCCATGGCCCAGGCCCTGGAATG
>NZ_JAIQLH010000142.1 GCF_020037025.1 Streptomyces huiliensis
CGCCCACCACGCCGTCGGCACCGCCCCCGTCCTGCCCATGGCCCAGGCCCTGGAATGGTTCACCGCCGCCGCCCGCGACTGGCTGCCCGGGCTGCCCGGCACCGCGCCCGCCCTGCGCGACGTCCGCGTCCTGCACCCCGCCACGCTCACCGGACTGAAGGACGACGGCGACGTCTTCACCCTGACCGGGCGCGCCGACCCGGCCGACCCTCGTACGGTCGCCGCCGAACTGCGCGGCGCGGCGGACCGCTTGCACTACGGCGCGCTCGTCATCCCCGACGCCGGGCCCCCGGTCGACGAGGAGTTCCCGCTCCTCGCCGACGACGAGGTGCCCTGGTACAGCGACGAGATCTACGACGGGACCGTGCTCTTCCACGGCCCGCTGATGCGCTCCCTCGCCACCGTCGACGCCCTCTCCCCCGAGGGCGCCCGCGGCACGCTCCACGGCCTGGCCGCGCTCGGCTGGCCCGACGCCACCGCCTGGCACACGGACCCCGCGGCCGTGGACGGCGCCCTGCAGCTCGCCGTCCTGTGGGCCACCCGCGCCCTCGGCGGCGCCACCCTGCCCATGGCCGTCGGCGGCTTCCACCTCCACCACCGCGGGCCGGCCCGGGGGCCGCTGCTCTGCGCCGTCCGCCGCGTGTGGGCGGAGGGCGACCACGCCCAGTGCCAGGTGCGGCTGGTCCAGGAGGACGGAACCCCCTTCGCCGACCTCCGCGACGTCGAACTCGTCCGCCGCCCCGACTGACCGCCGCCCCGACCGGCCGCTGCCTGAACGACCGGCGCCTCGACCAGCCGTCGCCCTGACTGAGCGTCACCTCAAACGGCCCCGGGGCCCCGACCGACCGCCACCCCGACCCACCGACACCTCATCCCGACCGCCACCCCGACTGACCGGCACCTCGACCGGCCGTCGCGCCCACCGATCGCCACCTCGAACCGCCGGGGCCCCGACCGGCCACCAACCCAGCCCGCCAGCACCCCCGACCGACCGCAAACCCGACCCACGACGCCCCGGCTCACCGGCACCCTCACCGGTCGTCGCCTTCAACCGTGGGGACCCCGACTGACCGCCAACCCGGCCCGCCAGCGCCCAACCCGCCAGCGCCCAACCCGCCGGCGCCCCGACCAGCCGACAACCCCCGACGGGTCGTCACCTCGGCCGGCCGCCGCCTCCAACGGCTCGCCCCCAGCCGACGGCCACCCCCGACCGAACCCGCCCCCCTTCGACCAACCGCCGACCGGACGCAGGTGCACACGCTCATGACCAGCACGGCCCCCACCGAATGCACGCCGCCCCACACGACGGGCCCGGCGGTCCGGCCGTTCGAGCCGGTCGCGGTCGTCGGGCGCGGCTGCGTCCTGCCCGGCGCCCTGACCCCCGGCGCGTTCTGGGAGAACGTCGCTGCCGGCCGCAGCGCCCTCGGCCCGCTGCCGGCGGGCCACTGGCGGCTGCCCGTCGACGCCGCCCGCGTCCCGGACGGCGGCGCCGTCATCCCCACCGACACCGGCGGGTACGTGCACGGGTTCGCCGACGTCTTCGACCCCACCGGGTTCGCCCTCGACCCTGCCGACATCGGCCGCTTCGACCCGCTGTTCCACTGGGTGCTGCACGCCGGCCGGGAGGCCCTGCGCGAGGCCGGCCACCCGGGACCCGCCCCCCGCCGCACCGGCCTCGTCCTCGGAACCCTCGCGCACCCCACCGACGCGGCCATGCGCCACGCCGAGCACGTCTGGACGTGCGCCCAGGACCCGGCCGTCCGCGACGCCCTGCTGCGGCAGGCCCCGCCGGCCCCCGACCCCGTCAACCGGTTCTGCGCCGGCCTGCCCGCCCTCGTCGCCGCCCGCG
>NZ_JAIQLH010000143.1 GCF_020037025.1 Streptomyces huiliensis
GCCGCCCCGCCCGGGGCGCGGCAGCGACGGCCGCCGGGCGC
This sequence comes from Streptomyces huiliensis, assembly GCF_020037025.1. Classification (GTDB taxonomy): domain Bacteria; phylum Actinomycetota; class Actinomycetes; order Streptomycetales; family Streptomycetaceae; genus Streptomyces; species Streptomyces huiliensis. Next base: position 42 of record NZ_JAIQLH010000143.1, read on the forward strand.
GGCGGCGCGTCCCCGCGCCGGAACCGCCCGGCACCGGACGGCGACCGGCCCGGCACCTGCGGAACCCCGCCTCCCGCCCCCGGCCGGTCGACCCCGAGCCCTGCGGACCCCGACCGCCGGCCGGGGCCCACCCCCGGGCTTCCCGCACCGGAGCCGGACCGCCACGCACCGACCCCCGACCGGCACGCGCACGCCCCGAGCCGACCGCAGGCGGCCTCGAACCGTCCCGCACCGTACGGGGAGGGCTCCCCTACGGACCACGCCGGCCCCACACCGGACGGCGACCGGCCCACACCGGACGGCGACCGGCCCGCCCTGGACGGCGACCGGCCCGCCCTGGACGGCGACCGGCCCGCCCCTTACGGGAACCCGTCCCGCGCCCCCGGCCGGTCGACCACCGGCGCGGAGCCCCCCAGGGGACGCCCCCACGGCACGCCCACCCCCGACGCACCCACCGCAGCACCCCTAAGGAGCCGCACCCGGTGATCCGCTTCGAGCAGGTGACGGTGACGTATCACGACGCCGCCGCCCCGACCCTCCGGGATCTCGATCTGACCGTTCCCGAAGGGGAGTTGTGCCTGCTGGTCGGGCCGTCCGGGGTCGGCAAGTCGACGTTGCTGGGCGCGGTGAGCGGGCTGGTGCCGCACTTCACCGGGGGGACGCTGCGCGGCCGCGTCACCGTCGACGGGCGCGACACCCGGACCCACCGGCCGCGTGAACTCGCGGACGTCGTCGGCACGGTGGGGCAGGACCCGCTCGCGCACTTCGTGACCGACACGGTCGAGGAGGAACTGGCGTACGGCATGGAGTCGTTGGGGCTGCCCGCCGACACCATGCGCCGCCGCGTCGAGGAGACCCTCGACCTGCTCGGTCTGGCCGACCTCCGGGACCGCGCCCTGCGCACCCTCTCCGGCGGGCAGCAGCAGCGCGTGGCCATCGGTTCGGTGCTCACGACGCACCCGCGGGTGCTGGTGCTGGACGAGCCGACGTCCGCCCTCGACCCGGCCGCCGCCGAGGAGGTCCTCGCGGTGCTCCAGCGGCTCGTGCACGACCTGGGCACCACCGTGCTGCTGGCCGAGCACCGGCTGGAACGGGTGGTGCAGTACGCGGACCGGGTGGTGCTGCTGCCCGGTCCGGGCGAGCCGCCCGTCGCCGGCCCGCCAGGCGAGGTGATGGCCGTCTCCCCCGTGCACCCGCCCGTCGTCGCCCTCGGCCGGCTCGCCGGCTGGTCGCCGCCGCCGCTGACCGTGCGCGACGCCCGGCGCGCCGCCGCGCCGCTCCGCGCCCGCCTCGCGGACGTCCCGCCGCCGGCCGCGTCCGCCTCAGCCATCCCACCAGTCGCGGCCGCGCCCCGAAGCGGGCTGTTCCGCCGCTTCCGGCGCACCGCCCCGGCCGGGCCCCCGCCCGGCACCCCGGCCGCCGAGGTGACCGGCCTGGCCGTCCGGCACGGCCGGGTCGACGCCCTGCGCGGGGTGGACCTCACCGTCCGGCCGGGCGAGACGATCGCCCTCATGGGCCGCAACGGCGCCGGCAAGTCCACGCTCCTGCGCACCCTCGTCGGCATGCACGAACCGGCCCGCGGCACGGTCGCCGTCGGCGGCGCCGCGCCGCACCGCACCGGCCCGCGCGAGCTGCTGCGGCACGTCGGCCTCGTCCCGCAGGAACCCCGCGACCTGCTCTGCGCCGACACGGTCGGGGCCGAGTGCGCCGCCGCCGACCGCGACGCCGACGCCGCGCCGGGCACCTGCCGCGACCTGGTCTCCGGCCTGCTCCCCGGCGTCCCCGACGACGCCCACCCGCGCGACCTGTCCGAGGGCCAGCGGCTCGCACTCGCCCTCGCCGTCGTCCTCGCCGCCCGGCCACCGCTGCTGCTCCTCGACGAGCCGACGCGCGGCCTGGACTACGCGGCGAAGGCCCGCCTGGTGGAGATCCTGCGCGGCCTGGCGGCCGAGGGCCACGCGATCGTCCTGGCCACCCACGACGTGGAACTGGCCGCCGAGCTGGCCCACCGCGTCGTCGTCCTGGCGGAGGGCGAGATCGTCGCCGACGGACCGACGGCCGACGTCGTCGTCGCCTCCCCGGCCTTCGCGCCGCAGGTGGCGAAGGTGCTGGCGCCGCTGCCGTGGCTCACCGTCGCGCAGGTGCGGGACGCGCTGGGGGCGGGGGCGGCGGGGGCGGCCCTTACGGGATCGGCCCCCTCCGGGACGGACCCTACGGGGCCGGGCACGCCAGGGCCGGGCACGCCAGGGGCGCCCCCTGAGGGACCGGACGCACCAGGGGAGCCCTCGTGACGGCGGCACCCCAGCCGCCCGTGACGGCACAAGCACGCGCCGTCCGCATCGGCCGCCGCTCGGCCGCCGCGCTGCTGCTCCTGACGGTCGCGGGCGTCATGGCGTTCGGCTGGCCGCTGCTGGCGGCCCCGTCGTCCGGGCTGGCGCACTCGCGCGACGCCCCCTGGCTGTTCGCGGCGCTGCTGCCGCTGCTCCTCGCCGTCGTCGTGGCGACCATCGCCGACACCGGCCTGGACGCCAAGGCCGTCGCCATGCTCGGCGTCCTCGCGGCGGCGGGCGCGGCGCTGCGCCCGTTGGGAGCGGGGACGGCCGGGATCGAACCGATGTTCTTCCTGATGGTGCTGGCGGGACGGGTACTGGGCCCGGGCTTCGGGTTCGTCCTCGGGGCGCTGTCGATGTTCGCGTCGGCGCTGCTGACCGGCGGGGTCGGGCCGTGGATGCCGTTCCAGATGCTGGCCATGGGCTGGGTGTCCATGGGCGCGGGCCTGCTGCCGGGCGCGGACCGGCTGCGGGGCCGCCGCGAGCTGCTGATGCTGGCGGCGTACGGCGCGGTGGCGTCGGTCGGCTACGGCACGGTCATGAACCTCCAGGGCTGGCCCTACATCGCCGGCCTGGGCACGGGCGTCTCCTTCGTCCCCGGCGACCCGCTCGGCGACAACCTGGCCCGCTTCGCCGCGTACTGCCTCACCACGTCCCTGGGCTGGGACCTGCCGCGCGCGGTGGTCACCCTGGCCGCCACGCTGCTGCTGGGCCCGGCGGTGCTCAAGGCGCTGCGCCGGGCGACCCGCCGGGCGGCGTTCGCGGCGCCGGTGGCGTTCGAGGGGCCGGCGGCGTTCGAGGGCCCGGCGGAGGAACGCGCGTAAAACGGGGGAGGAACGCGCGTAAAACGAGGGGACAGCGGCCTCACGCCGTCGCCGCCCCCGCCACGGCCACCGCCTCCGCCGCGGGCAGACCCAGCGGGAACACCAGTTCCGGCCGGTCCCACGCGACCGCCGGCGGCGCCGCGGGCAGCGTCCCCATCGGCACGGCCCCCACCGACCGGTAGAAGCCCTCGGCCGGCGGGTGCGAGACGACGCGCACCCAGGTCAGACCGGCGGCCCGGGCCCGTTCCCTCATGTGGGTGACGAGGGCCCGGCCCACCCCGAGCCCCTGCGCCGCGTCGGCCACGAACATCAGGTCCAGCTCCCGCGGGTCGAGGAGGAGCGCGTAGAAGCCCAGCAGCCCGCCGCGGCCGACGGAGGGGTCCTCGGCCACGGCGGCGTGGACCTCATGGGCTGCGATGTAGTCCGGGCCCACCGTGTACCGCTCGACCATCGGCGCGTACCGGCCGCGGTACGCGCGGGAGGAGCGCACCAGCCGGGTGAGGGCGCGCGCGTCCGAGGGCTCGGCACGCCGTATGGCGTAAGAGATGTTCACAAGTCGAGGGTATTACCAACCCGTGAGGGCCCCCACGTGACCCGGCCCACAAACGACCCTCTTTCGTAGCGACCGCTCCAACTCCCCGCGCCCCGCCGGCGAACGCTCCCGGCCGTCTCCGCCCCGGCCTAGTAATCAGCGGTCGTTGCGCCACCCCGGAACCGTCCCGCAGGTTGGTTGAGCCGCCAGGGACCGCACGGTCCGGCGGCGCTGTCCTGCACCCGACGGAAGGTTCCCCTCCGTGACGTTCTCGACCATCAGCCGCTTCGCCTCCCGCAAGCTGACCGCCGGCGCCGGTGCCGCCGTGGCCCTGGCCGCCGCGGGTGCCGTGTTCGCCTCCGGTCCGGCCCAGGCCGCGACCGCCGCGCCGCAGGCCGCCGCGCAGGAGACCGCCCGGCAGATGATCAAGGATGAGGGCCAGTTCCAGTGCTTCAGCAAGATCGTCGAGCATGAGAGCGGCTGGAACCCCACCGCCACCAACCCGTCCAGCGGCGCCTACGGCCTGGTCCAGGCCCTCCCGGCGTCGAAGATGGCCACGGCCGGCGCCGACTGGCAGACCAACCCCGCCACCCAGATCAAGTGGGGCCTGGACTACATGAAGGACCGCTACGGCAGCCCCTGCGGCGCCTGGTCCTACTGGCAGGCCCACAAGTCGTACTGACCGGCGGCTCATGCTGACGGCGGTGGCCGCCCTTCCCGTACGGGGAGGGCGGCCACCGCCGTTTTCCGTACTCACCCGCCCTCACCAGGGCCGTACGGTCCCGACGCCCTTGACCGTGCGCAGCACGGGCGTGCTCTCCAGCCCGGCGACCGCGTCGAGGGCGAGCCGCCGCGTGAGGTAGCGGTGCAGGGCCGCCGGGTCCGGGCACAGGACGTTGGCCAGGAGATTGGTCGGCCCGGTCGTGGCCCCGACGAAGGCCGCCTCCTCGTGGCCGGCGAGGGTCCTGGCCACCTCGTCGAGGCGGGCGGGCGGGACGGACATCCACAGCAGCGCCCTCGTCGTGACGCCCAGCGCCGCGTCGTCCATGTCCACGTCGAGGAAGAGCGCGCCGCGGGCCCGGAGGTCGGCGACGCGCCGGGCGGCGGTGGCCGCCGACCACCCGGTGGCCGCGGCGAGCTCGGCGTACCCGGCCCGGCCGTCCGCGGCGAGGGCCGCCGGCAGCCGGCGGTCGCCGGCGGACAGGGTCACGGGCTCGCCCCCGTCCCCGTCCCCGGAAGGGGGCAGGGCCGCGCGGAGGGCCTCCTCCTGCTCCCCGGTCAGCGCCCCGGCCCGGCCGCGCCAGGCGGTGGGCCCGCCGAAGTAGGTGTGGAGCACGCAGTACGCCGAGACGGCCGTGACACCGGCCGTCCGCGGGACGTCCCGCAGCAGCAGCCGGTGCGGGTCCCCCGCCCCGGACGGGTCCGCCGCCGACGAGACCACCGCGATGATCTCCGTACCGCCGGACGCGAGGTGCACGAACGAGGTGTCCGGCCGGGCGGCCAGCGCACGGGCGATGCCCTGCGCCGCCCCCGGCACCGCGGTCAGCCGGACCAGCCACTGCTGCCTGCGCGTCCGGTCCGGGACCGGCAGCCCCACGACGCGCAGCCCGACGAGGGTCCGCAGCCGCTGGTAGCGCCGGGCGACCGTCTGCGGCGACCCGCCGACGACGGCGGCGATCCGGGCGAACGGCGCCCTCCCGTCGACGTGCAGGGCGTGGATGACGGCCCGGTCGAGCGCGTCGAGGACGGTCGTTTCTCTCACCACGGCCCCTTCGTTGGCAGGAATCGACGGATCCCGGCCGCTTCATGGAAGCACGGCTGCCAGGCCACGCAGGCTCGTTTTCCGACCGATGGCGCCTGCCGCCCCACCCGATCGCCGTGGAGCCCCGATGACCGACCTCACCACCCCCTCGACAGCGGCCCCGCCCGGTACCACCGGCCCCGGCACCGCCCCCGGGCACCCGCGCCGCCGGGCCGCCCTCGCCGTCCTGCTGGCCGCCGAGGCGATGAACCTCCTGGACGCGACGGTCGTCCACGTCGCCGCCCCCGTCATCCACGCGAGCCTGGGCGGCCCGCTCGGCACGGTGCAGTGGTTCAGCGCCGCGTACACCCTCCCCTTCGCCGTCCTGCTGATCACCGGCGGCCGGCTCGCGGACGCCGTCGGCCGCCGGCGCGTCTTCCGGCTCGGGGTCGCGGGCTTCGCGCTCGCGTCGGTGCTGTGCGCGCTGGCCCCCACGGCCGGGGCGCTGATCGCCGCGCGGGCGGCGCAGGGCGCGGCGGCAGCGGCGGTGATCCCGCAGACCGTCGGGCTGATCCGGGCGATGTTCCGCGGCCCGGAGGCGGGCCGGGCCCTGGGCACCATCGGCCCGGTGATGGGCCTGGCCGCCGTCTGCGGCCCCGTCCTCGGCGGCCTGCTGACTCACGCCGACCTGCTGGGCACGTCGTGGCGCGCGGTGTTCCTGGTCAACGTCCCGCCGTCCGTCGCCGTGCTGCTGGGCAGCCGGCTGCTGCCCGAGGACCGCGCGCCCCGCCCGCCGCGTCCGGACGTCCTGGGAACCGTCCTGGCCGCGCTCGGCACGGGACTGGTCGTCCACCCGCTCATCGAGGCGGACGCGGCCGGGCCGCGCCCCCGGACCTGGGCCTCCCTCGCCGCCGGACTCGCCGTCCTGACCGCCTTCGGCGCCCAGCAGCGCCGCAGGGCCCGCGCCGGCCGGAGCCCGCTGGTCGAGCCCGGCCTGTTCCGCGGCCGCTCGTTCCCGGCCGCGCTGCTGACCTCGGCGCTCTTCTTCTCGGTGACGACCGGGCTCATGATGGTCGCGGTCCTGCACCTCCAGCTCGGCCCGGGCACCGGGACGCTCACCGCCGGCCTCACGGTGCTCCCGTGGTCCGTCGGCCTCGCGGTGTCCTCCTGGCTCGCCGGGGCGCGGCTGGTGCCGCGGTACGGCCCGCGGCTGATGTTCGCCGGACTGGCGTTGGCGGCGGCGGGCACGCTGGCGGCGGCGGCCGTCTACCACCTCGCCCCTCCCGCCGCCTACCCGTGGCCGCTCCTGGGCGCCTTCGCGGTGATGGGACTGGGCTTCGGCACCTTCACCGTCCCCTACTTCTCCGCCGCCCTCGCGAACGTCCGCCCCCAGGAGACCGGTTCGGCGGCCGGCCTGCTCAACTCCGTCCAGCAACTGGGCGGCACCCTCGGCGTCGCCCTGCTCGGCACGCTCTTCCTCCACACCCGCCACGACACCCCGTCCGCGACCCCGGCGGCGGCCCGGCTCGCCTTCGCGGCGGGAGGGGGGCTGATCGCGGTCACGGCGGTGGCGGCGTTGACGATGACGGCGGGCCGGGGGCGGGAACGGGCATAGCCGGCGGTGCCGTCACCCCCGCCTCAACCAGAACCCGGACGGTCTCCTCATGGCCCCCGTGCAGGGCCCAGTCGAGCGGCGCCCAGCCCGTGCCGTCCTCCTCCCGCAGCCCCGGATCGGCGCCGTGCGCGAGCAGCAGCCGCACGGTCCCGACGTGCCCCCAGCAGGCGGCGGCACACAGCGGCGTCCCCTCGGAACCGGCCCCCGCACTCTCGGCATCGGGCGCGGCCCCGGCCTCCAGCAGGAGGCGGACGAGCTCGGTGTGGCCGTTGACGGCGGCGGCGTACAACGCCGTCATCCCGTCCCCGTCGGCGGCCCCGGGATCCGCCCCACCCCGCAACAGCGCCCGAACCCGCGCGGCCTCCTCACACATCACCGCCGCGACCAGCCACTTGCCCGACTTCTTCCGCCGTCGTCTGTTCACGCGGGGAGGCTACGCGGCCGCCCGACGCGCACCAACCGGGTTTCCGCGCCGGGCGGCGCGCCACCCCTTGTCCGATCACCAAGAACCGTCACGCCGCCGGGCTTCCCCACCCGGCCATGCCCTCAAGGCGCCCAAAGGCGCACGTTCATGCCGGCGACTTCGGCGAGGTAACGCCGCTCCTCTTCCGATCGCCCCGCGAGAGAGACACCGCAGCGCTCCAACAAGGCGACGGAAATGGGCAGTACGCCGTCCAGCAGCCGGTGGACGAGGTCGTCCTGGCGCGCTATGCGGTAGGCCAGCATTCTTTTGACGAACAGCTCGAAGGCGGGAACGTCGATCTTGTACCACTCCCCCGGGATGGCGATCAGCCCCGTGGAGCGCCCCAGCGCCACGCCGGCGGCTTCGGCCATGCCGCTGTAGAGAGCACCCAGCTTGAGGTCCGGCATCCAGACGGTGGTGTCACCGACGTCGAACAGGTAGCTCAACTCACTCACCTCTTTCGTGGCATGACGTCTGCGCTCGATCACCTGGCGCCGCGCTCAGCGGCGACACCCATCCTGCGGAGCCCCTCCGGCCCGGCGCCACCGCAATTCCGCTCCGGTGGAACCCGGGCGCGCTGCCGGACAGGGAGCGGCCCCAACGCCCTTACCCCGAGCCGGAATCAGCCCGCACCCGGCCCCTTGTCAGTGCCCGGCGGCGGACTTACTCTCGGGTACACCTTGCGGGACGGCGAGTTCGTCCCCCGCGCGTCCGTCGTGTCGCGCCTGGCGCGGCGGGGGCCTCCATGGACCGCGCGCAGCACGTACGCCAGCACATACCAACGCACTTCGCACCTCGCACCTCTGCCACCACGCGGGCATCGCGGCCGGCACGGGCACGCAAGGCACTCCGGCAGCGCTGTCGCACCGCCCACCGAGGGGACGACGCAGCATGAAGGACACTCAGGGAAGACAGGTGACGGGCCGGGTCAGATGGCGCAAATTCGCCGTTCTGGCCGTTCCCGGGTTCGCGGTCACGGGCGCGCTGGCCGTGGCGCTCGCGCAGGGCGCGCTGGCCGCCTCGTTCGCAGTGTCGGGACAGGAGTTCAAGGTCTCTGCGAAGACCATGACGGGTGAGGGGTTCGCGCAGTACGGCGGGCTGGACTACAACCTGCGCAACGGCGAGGACCACCCCTTCCCCGTGGCCGTGACCGCCCTGAAGAAGGCGAAGATCAATGGGCTGTGCCAGTCCGTGGTGACACACATCCCCATCGTCGGGACCTTCTCGCTGAACATCTCGGCCGGCAACGACCCGAACAAGCCAGTGGAGGCCAAGGACCTGGTCCTGGACGTCACCCAGCTCGAAGGCGACGCCGAGTTCGACAACATCGAGATCGGCCGCGACGCCTCCACGCTGGACAAGGGCCCGGTGACGGCACAGGGCATGCAGGACCTGTTCGCCCAGCAGGCCGACAAGGTCACCATCAAGGACGTCAAGCAGGTCGCGTACGCGACCACCGCCGCGAAGTTCAAACTCTCCGGACTGAGCCTCAAACTCCACGCGGGCAAGTCGGAGTGCTTCTGACGTGCACGTGACGCCCGGCACCGAGGCACGCCGTCATCCCTGGCGGGCCTGGCGGAAGTGGCGCAAGGGCCGTCCCTTCTGGGGCGGGCTGCTCAGCACCCTCGCGGGGGTTGAGATCTGCGCCATTCCGCTGGGGCCGCTGAAGATCATGCTGGTCCAGGGGATCACCGGCATCCTGTCGATCCTGATGGGGCTGGTGATGGTCATGATGGGGCTGAGCGCCTGGTTCGCCCCCTCGTACCGGATGTTCGCCGGGATCGTCACCGTCATGTGCGCCGCGGCCGCGCTGGTGCTCTCCAACCTCGGCGGGTTTCTGCTGGGCACCCTGCTCGGCGTCATCGGCGGCAGCATGGTCTTCGCCTGGCAGCCGCATCCGCCACCACCGCCGCCGTCGGCGGAGCCGGAGGACGGGCTCGACGAGCGCGGCGGGCCCGACGAGCCCGCGTCGGACACTCCGGCCCCACCCGCCGCACCCCCACGCGTCCCCCTTCGCAAAGTCCCCCACGCACCACACCTCCCACCGAAGGAGCCGCAATGACCGCACCGCTCCCCCGACCCCGCCCCCGTACCCTCCTCGCCCTCGGCGCCGGCTTGTCGATGGCCGCCGCGCTCGCCCTCACCGGCGCCGGAACCGCCACGGCCGGGACGGCGTCGGCCGCCGAAGCCGGCTCCACCACCGTCACCACCGCCGGCCACTCCTTCGCCGCGACGCTCAACGGCAAGGCGACGTTCAAGGCCGGTTCCGTCACCGTCACGTGTACGGTCTCCGGCTCCGCGCCCGCGGCCGGCAGCGCCAACAACCGGATCCCCGACGCCCCGGGCAACCACAACGCGTCGGGACCGGTCACCAACGACATCAACCCGCCCACGTTCAGCAGTTGCACGACCAGCATGCCGGGCGTGAGAGCCGCCGTGGAGACCTCCGGTACCTGGACCGTCTCGATGCAGAACGGCGACCCGATCGTCGCCACGCTGGGCATGCCGGCCGCCGGCTTCAAGCTCACCACGAGCGGCCTGGCGACCTGCTCCGTCACGGCCGCGCCCACCGGGCCGGCGACCCTGCCGGCCGTGTTCACCAACGGCGACGCCGACAACCCGTCGCAGCTCACGCTCACCAGCGCCCCGGCGCCGGTGAAGGTCGAAGGCGGCTTCGGCTGCCCGACGGCCGCCAAGACGTCCGCGTTCAGCGCGGTCTACGACGTCACGGACGTGACCGACCCGGCGTCACGCGTCCTCGTCGGCGAGTGACCCATACCCCGAACCGGCCTGCCCCGACCCGCCGTGCCCCCGCCCGCCGCGCCCCCGTCGGCGGGCGGGGGCCGGCTCCGCGCACGCCTCGGCGATCGCGGCGGTGTCCCAGTAGAACGGGCGGACGCGGGCGATCCGCCCGTCCCGCACCTCGATCGTCTGGACGATCGGGAACTCCAGCTCCCGCCCGGTCGCCCGGGCCCGGGCGCGGATCCGGCTGTGGACGACGACCGTGTCGCCGTCGACGCCGAGGAACCGCTGGTCCAGGATGTCGAACCGCTCCCAGGCCAGGCTCATCGCCAGGAAGAACCGGGCCATCCCGTCGTGCCGGTGCCAGGTCCCGCCGTACGGAAGGGAGTCGGCCTGGTGCAGCACCACGTCGTCCGCGAAGTAGGGGGCGAGGAGGTCGAACGAGGCGGCGCCGGGCCCGCCCGCGGCGAGGTAGCGGGACTCGGCCTCGTACATGCCCTTGAGGACGGACAGGGGGTCGGTGGGGAACGGGTCGGCGGGGAACGGGTCGGCGGGGAACGGGTCGGCGGGGAGCGGGTTCGTCACGGATGTCGTCATGCCGCCAGCCTCGCCCGGCCGGAACCGGACCGCTGGCGGCCGTCGGACGTCGACCTGCCCGGGAGCCGTCGGACATGGACCTGCCCGGGGAGCCGTCGGACGTCGGCCTCCCGCCCCCCTTGGCGGAGCGTCAGCCGACCCGCGCCGCCGGTGCCGGTTCCGGCGCGTCGCTGCCGCTGCGGGCCGCGGGGATCCGGGCGAGCGCCGTGCGGCCGGGGCCGGTCAGCGCGTACTGGATGCCGAACCCGCTGGCCACGACGAACGCACCGCCGCACGCGTCGAGGACGTAGTGGTTGGCCGTGCCGATGATCACCAGGAAGGTCAGCATCGGGTAGACCATCCCCAGCGCCTTCATCCACACCTTCGGCGCCACCACGGCGATCATGACACCGCACCACAGCGACCAGCCGATGTGCAGCGAGGGCATCGCCGCGTACTGGTTGGACAGTTCGGTGAGCGCGCCGAAGTCGGGGTTGGACAGGTCCTGCGGGCCGTTCGCCGTGTCGACGAAGCCGCGGCCCGGCATCAGGCGCGGCGGCGCCAGCGGATATGCCCAGAAGCCGACGAGCGCCAGCAGCGTGGCCAGCGCGAGGGCCGTGCGGGCCCACCGGTAGGTGGCCGGGCGGCGTACGTACAAGAAGGCCAGCAGGGACAGCGGCACCAGGAAGTGGAAGGTGCCGTAGTAGTAGTTCATGCTGTCCTTGAGCCAGCCGACACCCGCCACGAAGTGGTTGAAGCCGTGCTCGAAGTCGATGTGCAGGAACTCCTCGGCACCGATGATCTGCCGGCCGTGCGACTCGGCGAGGGCCCGCTCCTCGGGGGCGCTGCCCCGGATGTACGAGTAGACGAAGTACCCCACCCGTATCAGCATCAACTCCAGCAGCAGGTTGGGGCGGTCGAGCGGCCGCTTCCAGAAGCGCAGCAGCGGCACCCACCCGAACCGGCCGCGCTGCGGCTCGGCGACCGGGGTCGGCACCGGCCGGTCCCACAGCGCCGACGCGCGGGTCAGGAACGGCACCGCGCAGGCGGCGGCGAGCGCGGCGAGCAGCGGCGCGTTGTCGCCGATCGGGACGAGGACGGGGTTGTCCGGGACGAGGATCGTGTGGTTCAGCGTCATGACCAGCACGACGAGGACGGGCCACATCAGCCGGTCGGCGCGCCGCTTGCCGACGCGTCCGGCGATGGCCAGCAGGATCCACAGCTGCTGGTGCTGCCAGGCGGTGGGCGAGACGGCGACCGCCACGCAGCCGGTCATGGCGGTGGCGAGCAGCGGCTGCCCGTCGCGGGCGTAGTGCGCGGCCCGGCGCAGGCCGAGCACGGCGACGGCGGCGGCCAGCACCCCGTACAGCGCGATCTCCAGCGGGCCGCGCAGGTGGAGGCGGAGCAGCAGGCCGTGGAGTGACTGGTTGGTCAGGCCGTCGGGCCGGTCGCCGAGGCCGGCGCCGGCGATGTGGTGGACCCAGTACGTCCAGGAGTCGTCGGGTGCCGCCGCCCAGGCCAGGGCGGTGGCCGCGGCGAACGTCGCGCCGGCGGTGACGGCCGCGCGGCGGCGGCCGGTCAGCCACAGCAGCGGCGCGAAGAGGAGGACGGCGGGCTGCAGGGCCGCCGCGACGCCGACGAGGACGCCGCTCGCCCGGCCCGAACCCTGGGCGAGCCGCGGCAGGCAGCAGGCCAGGAGGACGAGCAGGACGGGGATGATGCTGGTCTGGCCGAGGCTGAAGGTGCTGCGGACCGGCAGGGAGAGCACGGTGAGGCTCACCGCGACGGGGGCGGCGAGGAGGGTGGTCCGGCGGGAGAGCGGCCCGGGGAGCGCGCGGGCGGCGACCAGGGCGAGGGCGACGACGAGCAGCAGCGTGGCGAGCGTCCAGCCGATGCCGAGGCTGCGCTCGGCGGCGTTGGTCAGCGGTCTGAGCACCAGGCCGCCGACCGGGGTGCCGGTGAACCGGTCGTCCTCGTAGAAGCCACCGCGCGTCCGCAGGACGCCGTGCTCTCCTATCCACGTGGCGAGGTCGGTGAACCGGCGGTCCGGTGGCCGCCGCAGCACCACCGCCGCCTGACGCACGGCCAGGAACCCGGCGATCAGCCAGAGGGCCGCCCCCAGGGCCACGACGGACCGCGAACCCGCCCGCGACGGACCGGCCGTTCCGCTCCGTTCTGCTTCCACCACGCCTTGCCGCTCCTCCGGTCGCCCCGCTCCGTCATCCTCGTCCGGCTCTTTGAGACCTTACTGAGTCCCGCCGAACAACCGCAGGTCGCCCCCAGGTCACCTCAAAGCCTTCTCCCGTGGCCGGAATGCGTCGCGGGCGGGACGCGTGCGGGACGGGGACGCGCGGCCGGGGGTGGCCGGGGGCCGTCGCGGGCACGCACCGGGCTCGGCTCGGGGCGAGCCTCGCCCATACGGGTGCACCCTTACGACGCCCGGGTGGTGGCCCTGTCGGGGTACGGGCGGGGGCCGGCCCTTAGGGGGAGGGGCGGCCGCGCCCGCACGGAAAACCCCGAGCGCCGCCCCGAGCCCGGATGTCACCCTCCCCTCCATGACGACCACGCGCCCCACTCCGGGAACCACCCCGGGAACCACCCCAGGAACCGCCCCAGGTGCCACCCCCGGCACCGCCGTCCGTGCCACCGCCGTCCGCGACAGCCCCCTCATCACCGTCGCCCCGCACCCCGTCGCCTCCCCCGAGGCCGCGCTCCTCCTCCGCGCGTACCTGACCGACGTCGCGGACCGCTGGTATGTGCTGCACCACGGCCGTACCACCACCCCCGAGGAGATCGAGCGGCACCTCGCCGAGGACCCGAGCGACGACCTCGCCCCGCCCGACGGCGTCTTCCTGCTGGCCCGCCGCGGGGACGAACCGGCGGCCTGCGCGGGAGTGCGGCGGCTCGACGCCCGTACCGCCGAGCTCAAGCGGATGTACGTCCTGCCCGCGCACCGCGGCCGGGGGCTGGGGGCCGCGCTGCTCGCGGCCGTCGCGGAGGCGGCGCGCGGCTGGGGCGCGGAACGGGTGGTGCTGGAGACGCGCCGCGACCTGACCGAGGCCCGGACGCTGTACGCCCGGCACGGCTACACCCCCATCGAGCCCTATGTGCGTGGCCCTTACGCCGAGGTGTGGCTGGGGAAGGAACTGGAGCGCCCCCACCCGTAGGGGACGGCCCCCCTTAGGGGGCACCCCCCGGGCGCCGACCACCCGGGGCGCCAACCGCCAGGGGCACCGACCGTCAAGGATGCCGGTGATCGGCCAGGGCGTGCTGCCGGTGTCCGTCGTGCGGCTGCTCCGCGTCCGAGCCGCACAGTTCGCCGCAGAGCTCGTGGACGAGCGCGTCGAGGTCCGTGGGCCGGTCCGGCGTCCACCAGTCGCCGAGCAGCTCCGCGAGCGACTCCTCCCGCGCCCGGAAGAGGAGTTCGGCCTGCTCCCGGCCCACCTCCGTGAGGAAGACCCGGAGCCCCTCGCGCCGCACCAGATGGCGCGATTCGAGCTGGCGGACGGCGTCGGTGACGACGCGCAGCGGGACGTCGACGCGTTCGGCGAGCGCGGCCGGCTCGGCGAACCCGTACCGCCGGGTGCGCAGCAGCAGCCAGCTCGCGGCGGGGTGCAGGTCGAGCCCGGCGCGTGCGGTGATGCGCTCGTAGACCCGCTTCTGACCCTCGCGGCTGCCGAGCACCGACAGGGCCCGGGCCACCTCGTCGTGCGAGGAGCGTTCGACGGGGTTGCTGGAGACGACCTCGCTGTGGTCGGGGGCGGTCACGCCGGCGCGCAGCGGCTCCTCGCGCAGGAACCAGGCGAGGACGAAGGCGGCGATGCCGGCGGGGACGGCGTAGAGGAAGACGTCGGTGATGGAGTCCGAGTACGCGGCGAGGACGCCGCCCTTGGCGGCGGCGGGCAGCCGGTCGACGGCGCGCGGGTCGGCGGTGAGCGTGCCGGGTCCGACGCCGGGCGGCAGCGGGACCCCGGCGAGGGCGTCGGTGATGCGCGGGGCGAGCTTGTTGCTGAAGATCGTGCCGAACACGGAGACGCCGAACGACGCGCCGATCGACCGGAAGAAGGTGGCGCCGGAGGTGGCGACGCCGAGGTTCTCGTAGGCGACGGAGTTCTGCACGATGAGGACGAGCACCTGCATCACCAGGCCGAGTCCGAAGCCGAACACGAAGAAGCAGACGCTCATCGCGGTGGTGCTGGTGGACGGCTGGAACTGGTGCAGGAGCAGCAGGCCGACGCACATCACGGCGGTGCCGGCGATCGGGAAGACCTTGTAGCGGCCGGTGCGGCTGACGATCTGCCCGGACGCGGTGGAGGAGATCAGCATGCCCGCGACCATGGGCAGCATGTGGACGCCGGAGAGCGTCGGCGAGACGCCGTGCACGACCTGGAGGAACGTCGGCAGGTAGGTCATCGAGCCGAACATCGCGAAGCCGACGACGAAGCCGATCACCGAGCAGAGCGTGAAGGTGTGGTTCCGGAACAGCCCTAGGGGCAGTACGGGTTCGGCGGCCCGCCGTTCGACGAGGACGAACGGAACCAGGAGGAGCACCCCGAGCACCCCGAGCCCGATGATCTGCCAGGACGACCAGGGGTAGCTGACGCCACCCAGCGAGGTCATCAGCACCAGGCAGGTGGCCACGCCCGCGATGAGGAAGGTGCCGAGGTAGTCGATGCGGTGCGGGGTGCGGCGGACGGGGATGTGCAGCACGGCCGCGATGACGGCGAGCGCGACGATGCCCACGGGGACGTTGATGTAGAACACCCAGCGCCAGCTGAGGTGGTCGACGAACAGCCCGCCGAGCAGCGGGCCCAGCACGCTCGTCCCGCCGAAGACCGCGCCGAACAGGCCCTGGTAGCGGCCGCGTTCGCGGGGCGGGACGATGTCGCCGACGATCGCCATGGACAGCACCATGAGGCCGCCGCCGCCCAGGCCCTGGACGGCCCGGAAGGCGATCAGCTCCGGCATGTTCTGCGCGATGCCGCAGAGCACCGAGCCGACCAGGAAGATCACGATGGCGGTCTGGAAGAGCTTCTTCCGGCCGTACTGGTCGCCGAGCTTGCCCCACAGCGGGGTGGCCGCGGTGGAGGCGAGCATGTAGGCGGTGACCACCCACGACAGGTGCTCCAGGCCGCCGAGCTCGCTGACGATGGTGGGCAGGGCGGTGGACACGATCGTCTGGTCGAGCGCCGCGAGCAGCATGCCCAGCAGCAGGGCCCCGATCGCGAGCCGGACGGTACGGGCGGGGTGCTCCTCGCCCGGGGCGGGGGCCGCGGCGGTCGCGGCGCCCGAGGTGACCGGCGTACTCGGGGTGCCCGGGGGTTTCGGGGTGCCCGGGGTCTCCTGGGACATGGCAGCGCCTCCTCGGGGACGGGGTCCGGGGTGCGGACCGGTTCCGGCGCGTCGCCTTCCCATCGTCGTCCGGATGGCCGCCCGGGGCCCGCCGAGCCGGGCCGTCACAGCCGCCCGGCCGGCCCCGCACGCCCCCGCTGACCTGGGGCGTTGGCGCGAATGGCGGGACTTTTTGTATCTTTGAGAAACAAAGTGGTTCCGCCCGCACTCCCTGACCGGCGGGCGGAACCGCTTGTTCTCTCCCGTGCCCCCTAAGGGCTACTTCTTACGGGCCGAGGCCGGGTCCTTGTGAGCCGAGCCCGGAACCCCGCCCTCCTCCTGCTTCAGGAACGCGACCTCCGGGAAATCGGCCGAGGGGCCGTCGAGCAGCTTGCCGGGGGCGTTGCGCAGCTGCTTGTCGAAGAAGGCGACGAGGTACGCCCGGGTGAGCGCGTTGGCACGGCCGCTGGACAGCGTGCCGAACGCGCCGGCCGCGTCCTCCGGGGGCACGCCCTCCGGCAGGCCCACCTGGTCGGCGAGCCAGTGCATGTCCGTGAAGGTCATGTGGCCGCCCTTGGCCACGTCCAGCCAGCGCTTCCAGCCGGTCATCTGCTTCCAGGCGGGGCTCCAGGTGTCCATGGGGCCGTTGAGGTCACCGGCGCGGGCCGCGCCGAGCAGCAGCACCGGCTTCTTGACGCCGCCGGCGGGCGGCTCGGTGAAGAAGTCGCCGTCCATGTCGGCGGCGGCGGACACCCGGGCGTCCTGCCCCAGCACCTCCACCGCGCTCGCGCCGCCGATGGAGTGCCCGGCCAGGCCGATCCGGGCGCGGTCGATCCGCAGGCCCGGGACGACCGGGGTGTCGGCGGCGAGCCGGTCGAGGACGAAGCGGAGGTCCTTGGCGCGGTTGCGGACCACCGCACCGTTGTCGCGCTCCTCGGGGCCGCAGATGGCGCACTGCTCGATGCGGCCGCCCGGGAACTCCACGGCGGTCTCGTAGGTGTGGTCGACACCGGCCACCACGTAGCCGCGGCTCGCCAGCTCCTCGGCGACGGAGGTGAGCGACGCCCGGCTCTGCCCGAAGCCCGGCGACAGCACGACGAGCGGCCGGGCCCCGCCGGAGGCCGGCGCGGCGTCGACGACGCCGTGGGTGCGCACGGTGCTCAGCTTGGTGTTGCCGTACAGCGCCTCGGAGAGCTTCGGCGAGACGTACGGCGCCGTGGTGCCGCGGCCGGACGCCGCCGGGTACCAGACCGAGACCATCAGCTCGCGCTTCCCGGCGGACGGCTTCCAGGGGTCCGTCCGGGCCTCGTCGACCAGGCGCAGGGTCTTCTCCCCGATCGGCTGCCGGACGGTGGGGGCGGGTACCTCGGGGGCGGCGGCCCTGCCCTTGACCGGCGCGGCGGCGGCGCCCTGAGCAGGCTGAGCGGCCGGGGCCGCGGCGGCGACAGCGGGTATCTGGGTGGCGGCGAGCGCGGCGAGCAGGGTCGCGGCGGCGACGGCGCCCGTCCGGCCGCGGCGGGAACGAACGGGGTGGTGTTCGGGGTGATGGGCGGGGTGATGGGCGGGGCGGCGTGCGGAATTCTTCGGCATGCCCGTCACGGTAGGAACCCCTTGAGGGCCGGGCATCGGCCGAGGGGAGGACGGCACGACCCTTGGGAGCCCTACCGGGTGACGGCTCGTCAGCCGCAGGAAGGATGTAAGGGCCACCGATCGGCGGGGGTGCGGTCGGCTCGTCAGCATGTAAGGGGCACCCCCAAGGGGCGACTTCCGGCCACCGCCCGGCCCGTCCGCCGTACGGCTTTCAGGTGACGGCAGGGCACGGCTCCCCCGCGCCGGCGGCGGGGCCGGATACGACAGGCAGCACGCGCACCGCCAAGGGCGCGTACCCGCACCGCAGTTCGCGGCGCCGGACCGACCCCCGGAAGGGAACCCGATGCCCGTACCGTCCACCCTGGACCGCCACGCCACCGAGTGCGACCTGAACCACGCCTACTGGCTGGCCCGCGCCTCCGACCTGGCCTACAAGGACGAGGCCACCATCGAGGAGCAGGCCCGGAAGTGGGGCTTCGACCGGATCAGGCACCACCACACCCGGTTCACCCCGCCGTTCCCGCTCCAGGACACCCAGGCGTTCACCGTCGCCGACGACCACATGATCATCACCGCCTTCCGGGGCACGGAACCGAAGCAGATCCGCGACTGGCTCTCGGACGCCACCACCCCGCCCTGGCCGGGCCCGGCGAGGACCGGCTACGTCCACTACGGGTTCGGGGAGGCCCTGCAGTCGGTGTTCCCCGCGGTGAAGGACACGATCGCGGAGTTCCGCACCTCCGACCAGACGGTCTGGCTGACCGGCCACAGCCTCGGCGGCGCCCTGGCCATGCTCGCCGGCGCCCGGCTGTACCTGGAGGACCCCCGGCTGCGCGCGGACGGCGTCTGCACCTTCGGCCAGCCGCGGACCTGCGACCGCCTGCTCGCCGACGCGTACAACAAGGGCTTCAAGAAGCGCATGCACCGCTTCGTCAACAACAACGACATCGTCCCGCAGCTGCCCCCGGAGCCCGCGTACACCCACGTCGACGCCCTGCGCTACATCGACGCGGACGGCCGGATCCGCGAGTCCATGTCGCTCTTCGGCGGGCTGACCGACCGGGCCAAGGGCCTGACCGCCGACGCGTTCGCCCCGGCGAGCGACGGCGTCCGGGACCACTCGATGAGCCGCTACCTGGCGGCGCTGGAGAAGAACCTGGCGTGAGGCCGGAAAGCCTCCCGCGGCGGGCCGCTCCCTTGGCGCACCCTCCCTTGTTTTGTATCGTGGAGGAACAAACGGAGCCGCTCGCCCGGGAGCGAGCCCGGCGCCGCCCGCCCCACCCCCCGCAGGAGTGCAGCATGCCCAGGTCAGAGTCCCCGTCCATAGGCGCGATCAAGGCCGTACTCCTCGACATGGACGGCACCATCGTCAACTCCGACGCCGTCGTCGAGCGCTGCTGGCGCCGTTGGGCCGAGGAGCACGGGCTGGACGCCGACGAGGCGCTGAAGGTGGTCCACGGCCGCCAGGGCTGGGCCACCATGGCCGTCCTGCTCCCCGACCGGCCCATGGAACTCAACCACGAGGACAACCGGCGCATGCTGGAGGCCGAGACCGCCGACATGGACGGCGTCGTCCCCGTCCCCGGCGCGCCCGCCTTCATGAGCGCCCTCGCCGGCCTCCCGCACGCCCTCGTCACCTCCGCAGACCGGCCCCTCGCCGAGGCCCGCATGGCCGCCGCCGGGCTGCCGATGCCCGCCGTCCGCGTCACCGCCGAGAGCGTCGGCGCCAGCAAGCCCGACCCCGAGGGCTTCCTCAAGGCCGCCGCCGAGCTGGGTTTCGCCCCGCACGAGTGCGTCGTGTTCGAGGACTCGGGCGCGGGCATCACGGCCGGCCGCGCGGCCGGCATGCGGGTCGTCGGCGTGGGCCCCCGCGCGGCGGCCCACGCCCCCGACGCCCTCGTCCCGGACCTCACCGGGGTCCGCGTGGAGGCCGCGCCGGACGGCGGCCTGGTCCTCCACCTCGACGCCGACGACGCCGGCGACGGTGACGACGGCGCCGACGACGACGGCGACCGCTGAGGCACCCCCGGCACCCGCCGGCAGCCGCGTCCGTCAGGTCAGGCGAACTGACCGGGCTGGTAGCCGCCCGCGGGCATCTGCACCATCACGTTCATGCGGTTGAAGGCGTTGATGAGGCCGATGAGGAACACCAGGGCGGCGAGCTGCCGCTCGTCGTAGTGCTTGGCGGCGTTGGCCCAGACCTCGTCCGGGACCCCGCCGGCCGCGTCGGCGATACGGGTGCCCTCCTCCGCCAGCTCCAGGGCGGCCCGCTCGGCCTCGGTGAAGACCGTGGCCTCCCGCCAGGCCGCGATCATGTGCAGCCGGGTCGCGGTCTCCCCCGCGTGGGCCGCCTCCTTGGTGTGCATGTCGAGGCAGAAGCCGCAGCCGTTGATCTGGCTGGCACGGATCTTCACCAGCTCCTGCGTCGCGGCCGGCAGCCCCGAGTCGGTCACGACTTTGCCCGCCGCGACGAGGTGCTTCACGATCGCGGCGGTCTGCGGGTCGCCGTGGAGGTTCAGGCGCGCGTTCATGGTGAACTCCTGGTGTCACGTCTCCGTTGTGCTGTCACCTCTTTGACGGGACAGCCCGCCGCGCTGTGACAGCACCGCGTGTGACCTGCGTCTCGCCGGCTCCTGCTCCTCTCATGGGCGCGGAGAGTGCCCCGGCCCCTCCCCCAGAGGGGTCACCCCCAGTCCTCAAACGCCGGACCGGCTGTATCAGCCCGTTGGGGGCGCCCCCTCTGGGGGAGTTTGAGGACAACCGCGCGGAGCGCGGTTTCAGGGGGTCTGGGGGCTGGTCCCCCAGGAATCGGCGAAGGGGTGGGACCGGGGCGACTCCACCCGCTCAGCCAACTCCCGCAGCGCGGCCGACGCACCCCGCCCCGCGACCAGCGCAAGATCACGGATCGCACCCCGCGCCGCCTCGTGCCCGCGCACCATCTCCGGAGCCAGCCGCTCGGCGGCGAGAAAGCACCGCACCGCCTCGTCGACCCGCCGCAGCTGCGCATGCGCCCGCCCCATGTCGAGGGCGAGCCGCGCCCGCCGCTCGACGGACAGGCCGCCGGCGTCGAGCCGCAGCCCGGTGTCGAGCGCCTCGCCCGCGTCGCCCAGTTCCACGGCGACGGCCACCGCCTGGATCTCCACGTTCGTGGGGCCGAACTCCAGGTGGAAGTCGTTGCGGTCGCCGCCGACGCGGCGTGCCACGGTCCGGGCGCGCTCGGTCTCCCGGCGGGCGGCGGTGCGGTCGCCGCGCCGGGCGTGGAGGAGGGCGAGCACGAGGTGGAAGGAGCCGAGCAGCGACAGCTCCTCCGGAGTGGCCGCCGCCTCGTCGCGGTGCCGGCCGAGCGCGTCGACCGCGGCTTGCGCGACGTGCTCCGCCTGCTCGTACCGCCGGAGCCGCAGGCAGGCGTGGGCCAGCCGGTAGGTTCCGGCGAAGACATCGAGGACGCGCCCGGACAGTTCCGCCGCCGCGATGGAGCGGTCGGCGGCCACCCAGGCGGCGTCCGCTTCGTTCTGCCGGGTGAAGGCCGCCGAGAGCGCCTGGTACGTGCGGGCGAGGAGGCCGTACGCCATCGCCCGCTCACGCTTCCCGGCCGTGCGCGCCAGCCGTTCGAGGCTGGGCAGCAGCGAGTTCAGCGCCGCGCCGAGCTCGGCGTACCGGTCTCCGTGGGCCAGCGACCACACGTGCTCGACGTCCTCCCGGAGGCCGGCGAGCGGCGCGGCGTCATGCGGGGCGTCGTGCGGCGCGTCCGGCGAAGGCGGAGACAGGAGCGTCCCGAGCGCCGGGTGTCCCGAGAGCAGCAGCCTGGCGCGGTTCAGGTGACCGTCCCCTACGGGCCGTTCGGCGGGCTCCGCGGTCGGCGGCGCGTCCGGCCGCAACTCGGCGACCGGCACGCCGAGTCCGTCCGCCAGCCGGTTGAGCACGTCGAGCCGGTTGACGGGCTGGATCCCGCGCTCGACCTGGGAGAGCCAGCTCGTGGTGCGGCCGAGGCGGGTCGCGAGCTCCTTCTGCGTCAGCCCGCGCGCGGCCCGCAGTTCCGCGACGCGGGCGCCGAACGCCCGCCGCTCCCTTTCGCGTTCGGCGTCACTCACCGGCCGTTCACACCCCTCCGTCGACGCGCTCCAGAAACGTGACGTCGGTCCTGAGCACGTATTTCTCGCGTTCCGCCAGGAAATGCCGTACGTGCGGCTGCCGTTCGTGTGCGTCGAAGGCCGCGCGGTCGGCGTACAGCTCGTAGAAGACGCGGGCGTCGGGCTCGTCCGGGACGCGATGCGTCGCGTACACGAGGGTTCCCGGTTCGTGCCGCCGGATCTCCTCGACCGTGCGCGAGACCAGCGCGTCGAAGGCGTCCGCGGCCTCCGCGCCGCGCAAGGCGAACCGGACGACAAGGCCGAAACCCGCAGCCATAAGCGTTCTCCCCTCGGGTCGCACCAAGAATCGCAGAGCCTCGGCGGTGCGGTACAGCCGCAGGAATTCTTGACTCACAGAAACACTGCGAGTAGCGTCACGGTCACACTGCCGCCGGGCATGGGGAATTCACCGCCGCGCGTCGCCAATCGGCTTGTGCGCGGCGGGACTTCACGGCCGTGCGGAACAGGCGCGGACGCACGGCGGGCCGCTCGACGGAACACCGGAACGGACATACGAAAAGGCCCCGACGGAATATGCGCTCATCGGTGCTGAACCACCGGACGAGCTCCGTCGAGGCCGACATCTGACCCCTGGATAAAGCAGGAGATTCGATGCGCCTTCAGAGTATCGGCCCGCGGGGCGGTCCGCGTACCCCGCACCGGTTCTGCGGCCACCCGCCGTCCGCCTGGACGACGGCGGACGGCATGCGGACGTGCGGTGCGTGCGGGACGCGCCGGGTGGACGACTACGCGGCGCTCGCGCTCGCGCTGGAACTCCCGGAGCGGCCGGGGCCGTTCGGGCCGACCTCCCGCGGCCGGGGCGCCATGGCGGCCGTACGCCCCGGCGGCGGCCCGGCCCCCGGCGGCGGCTCCGCCGCCGCCCGCCGCGCGGAGTTGCTCAGGCGGGTGCGGGAAGCGAACCGGTGGAGCGCCGAGCGGCGGCCGTAGGAGGGGCAGGGGGCCTGACTCGTCGCCGGGACTACCCCATCGCCGCCTCGTAAAGGCTGAATCCGGCCAGCGCCAGCATGATCAACGCCGCGACACGCGTGATCAGCGTCAGGGGCACGTACCGCATCAGGGTGCGGCCGCCCACGATGCCCAGGGCCGCCACGGCCCACAGGCCCAGGACGGCGCCGAGGCCGACCGAGAGCGGGTCGTCGTAGCGGGCCGCGAGGTTGGCGGTCATGATCTGGGTGAGGTCGCCGAACTCGGCCGCCAGGATGAGCATGAAGCCGGCGCCGGACACCTTCCAGAAGGACTGGTCGGCGGGCTTCCGCACCTCCTCGTCGTCGTCCTCCTTCTGGAACAGCAGCATGGCCGCTCCGATCAGGAAGGCCGCGCCGACGATCGCCTGGAGCAGGCGGTGCGGGAGAAGGGTGAGCAGGCTGCCCGCGGCGAGCGCCAGGGCGACGTGCACCAGGAAGGCGGCGGCGACGCCCGCGAAGACGTACGAGGCGCGGTAGCGGGTGCCGAGCATGAGCGAGGCCAGGGCGGTCTTGTCCGGCAGCTCGGCCAGGAAGATCACGCCGAAGACCAAGGCGGTGACGGTGAGGCTGATCACAGGATTCCTCTTCGGTGGGGCTGCCGCACCGGAAGGGTCCCGCCCCGGGCCCTGGGGGATCCAAGGGGGTTCAGGGGTCGCTTCGGCACGGCAGCGTCGTGGACACTGCGGCCGAAGGTCTCGCTGGCCCGCACCCTTACGGGTCGGCCTCCGGGCGCCGGCCGGGCCTGGGGCCCAGCAGTATGTCGACGGTCCGGCGAAGAGCTACTCCCCTTCTGCTCCCCTCAGGGTACGGGACGGGAGTGCCACCCGTCGCCCCGCGAGCCGTACACCTGTTTTCCACTTTCCGCGGCGCGCCGGAAGTCGCACGCTGTCATCAGGGGGACCGTGCGACCGGACGGATCCGGATGCGGAAAAGCACCGGAAAGACACCGGAAAGCCGCCGGAGCGCCCGGCGCACGACGAAGCGCTCGAAGCGAAACGAAGAACTTGAACTTGCAAGTATCGTTAGGGGTACCTAACCTTTGGACCTCTCGTCGTATCCGTCCCCGACACGAGGAGCAGTCCCATGCCCCCCACACCCACTCAGGCCGCCCCCCACCCGGCCCCCGCGTCCCCCCGCGGCTCCGCACCGCTCGCGGCCCGCCTCGACGCCGCCCGGCCGTACGTCCTCTCGCTGTTCCGCATCGTCGTCGGCCTGCTGTTCGCCTGCCACGGCGCGGCCTCGCTCTTCGGCATCCTCGGCGGCGCGGCCGGTACCAAGGGCGGCACGATCGACGCCGGCACCTGGCCCGGCTGGTACGCGGCCGTCATCCAGCTCGTCTGCGGCGTCCTGGTGATGCTCGGCATCGGTACCCGCGGCGCGGCCCTGATCGCCTCCGGTTCCATGGCGTACGCCTACTTCGACGTGCACCAGAAGCTGGCCTTCTGGCCGATCCAGAACGGCGGCGAGGCCTCCGTGATGTTCTGCTGGGCCTTCCTGCTGCTCGTCTTCACCGGCCCGGGCCCGCTCGCCCTCAGCCGCCTGTACTCCCGCCGCTGACGCTCCGGGCGCGGCGGTGGTCCGGCCCGCCGTCCGGTGACGACGGCCGGGGGGCACGTGATGCGTACGTGATACGTACTACATCGCGTGCCCCCCTTCCCTTGCCCCAGGAGCCTCAGGCGTACTCTGTACGGTTGTGAAGGCCGCTCCTGCCGCTCCCCTGCGACATCGCGGCGGGGGACCGTAACAGGAGATCGGACGTGCTGGATCAGCTGGGGGCGTTGGCCGACACCCCATGGATATACGCGATCGTCGGGCTTTCGGTACTGCTCGACGTCTTTCTGCCCGTGCTGCCGAGCGGGGTGCTCGTGATCACCGCAGCCACCGCGGCGGCCGGCTCCGCCGTGGGCACCCACGGCCACACCGCCCTCCCCGAGATGTTCGCCCTGGTGATGTGCGCCGCGACGGCGTCGGTCCTGGGCGACCTGGTCGCGTACCGCCTCGCCTGGCGCGGCGGTGACCGTTTCGACCGGGCCATCGCCCGCTCGCGCCGCCTCACGGCCGCCCAGGAACGGCTCGGCACCGCGCTGCTGCGCGGCGGCGGCGCGCTCGTCGTCGTCGCCCGCTTCGCCCCCGCCGGGCGCTCCGTGGTCAGCCTGAGCGCGGGCGTCATGCACCGCAAGGTCCGCGAGTTCCTGCCCTGGTCCGCCCTCGCCGGGCTGTCCTGGGCGCTGTACAGCGTGTTCCTCGGGTACTTCGGGGGCCAGTGGCTCGGCGCGACGTGGATCGGCACGGCCGTCTCCGTCCTCGCCCTGTTCCTCGCCGGCGCGTTCGCGGCGTTCCTCGTCCGCCGCCCGCACGAGACGGAGACGGCGGCAGCGGCGGCAGCAGCGGCGGAAGCCGGCTAGCGGACGGCACGACGACCACAGCGACACGAACGGCCCGGTCCCTCATCAGAGACCAGGCCGTTCGCCGTTCCGTGCGAGGACGGGCCGTCAGGCGGTTCCGCCGGTCCGTCAGTAGACCTTCTTCACCGCGCCCTGCTTGGCGAACGGGGACAGCCCGTTGCGCCACAGCGAGTCCACCCGGCTGCGCTCGTTGCTGTTCGGGTAGCGGTTGGTGCAGGACGGGCCGGGGCCGCCACCGGACATCAGCTCGCTGCACGGGCCCGAGTAGTGGTCCGGCAGGCCGAGGACGTGCCCGGTCTCGTGGGCGGTGACGCGCACCGAGTCGTACTGCTGGTTCTGCCGGTAGTCGAGGAAGACGTACCCGCGGCCGTGGCCGTCGGTGCTCGCGTACGAACCGCGCGAGTCGTTGCCCTCGTAGTACCGGAAGTCCGCGTTGGAGCCCGACTGGAGGCGGACGTTGCGGACGGAGCTGTTCCATATCTGCGCGCTCTGCGCTATCTGGTTCGCGAAGCTCGGCGCCTGGCGGGCGTCGTACGTCACCGTGACCGTGCGCAGCCCGGGCGACGCGGCCTGCTTGGCCTTCGCCGACTTCATGACGGCCTCGAAGAACGCCTTGTTGTTGGCCTCTTCCTGGGCCGAGCCGACGTACGACGATCTCGTCATGCCCTGCCCGGCCGACGCGGACTGGGTGGCCGCGGTCGCCGGGACGGCCGCCGTGGTGGCGGCGACGGCGAGGCCGAGGGCCGCCGCGGCGACCAGGGCGGAGCGCTGCGTGGAGCGCTTGAGGGAACGCTGCATGGAGTGGTTCATGTGGGGGACTCCATTTCCGTCGGTGGGCCACCGGCCGCGCGGGTGGGACGCACGGCCGGGTGACGCACCGGTGAAGTGTTCGGTCCCGCAGAGTGTCTGCCGAGCCATCGGCGACCGGGATGATGCCAATCGGCGATAGCTCCGGCCAATCACCCCCGGGCGCCCGCGCCCCCAAGGTGCTCCCAAGGTGCCCCCAAGCGTCCACACTGCGGCAGCCCCTCGCGTCCCTGCCGTCCCCGCCGTCCCGCACCACCATTGCCGCACCACCGCCCCCGCGACCATGCGCGGTTGACGGACGGTTGACGGGCGGTTCACACACCTGCCCGAGAATGTGCCTGGTGTGGCCAAGGGGGCGCGGTTATGCTCCGGACCGTGGAGCTTGAGGTCAGGCACCTCCGTGCGCTGTGCGCCATAGCCGATACCGGGAGCGTACGGAAGGCCGCATTACAGCTGGGCATGACCCAGCCCTCGCTCACCACTCAGCTCAGGCGCATCGAGGGAGCGATCGGCGGGGTGCTGTTCACCCGCGGGCAGACGGGCAGCCGTCCGACGCCCCTCGGCCATTCCGTGCTGTCCCGCGCCCGGCCGATCGTGGCCGAGATGACCGCCCTGGTGATGGCGGCGCGTGACGCCGCCTGCGGCATGGGCGGCCGGTGCCTGCGCCTCGGCAGCGTGGGCGGGCCGACCGTGGCCGAGTGGCTGCGCCGCGTCCACCGACGGCTCCCCGGCACGGACACCACGATCCACATAGAGGTCTCCCCGGCCGCCCTGGTCCAGCTGCTCGCCGGTGACCAGCTCGACGTCGCCCTCGTCCAGGAACCGGCCGGCTTCCCGCTGCACCTGCCGCCGGGCCTGGAGCGGCGCGTGCTGGTCGACTGCGAGCCGCGGTTCGTCGCGTTGGCCGCCGGGCATCCCGTCGCCGCCCTCACCTGCGTGGCGCTGCCCGAACTCGCCGACGACTCCTGGATCGTCGACCCGACCGCCGACCACGAGTGCGCCGCCCTGCGCCGCGCCCTCTCGGCGGCCGGCCTCAACCCCCGGCTGCTCCAGGTCCGCGACACCGCCACGGCCGCCGACCTCGTCGCGTCGGGCGAGGCCGTCCGCCTCTGCCAGCCCACGGCCGAACCGACGGACGGCACGGTCGTCCGCCCCCTGCTCGGCGATCCGCTCACGGCCCGCCTGTCCCTGGTGTCACGGACGGGGGCGCTGTCCATCACCGAGATCGACGCGCTGTACGAGGACGTGGCCGTCGCCTACGAGGAGTTGGCGCACGGGAACGCGGCGTACCGCGCGTGGCGGGAACGGCGCGGCGAGATCCGGCCGTCGCCGCCGGAAGCGTACGCGGCGCCGGGCGTGGGGATGCCGTACGCGGCGCCGGGGGTGGCGATGCCGTACGCGGCGCCGGGGGTGGCGATGCCGTACGCGGCGCCGGGGGTGTCGTACGCGGCGCCGGGCCCCTGCGTGCCGCCGGGCCCGGGCGGGCATCCGGAACCGTCGGCGCCCCCGGAGCCGTACGCGCTCCCGAGACAGGCCCCGCCGTCCCACGCAGCCCCCGCGGCTCCCCCGGCCCCCGCGACCCCTGCGGCCCACGCGTCGTCCGCGGCGCCGCACGCCGTCCTCCGGGCGCCGGCCGTGCGGCTGTCACCCACCGGAACCCCGCAGGAGCACCGGCACCTCTCCGCCTGAGGCCGCCCGGGTGAGTCAGGGCCGGTTCCCGGATGGGAACGCCGGTCGGCGGGCAGGTCCTCCTCACTCGGGCGGACCCACGCGCCCGGACACGAGGAGCACGTCCCATGCCCCAAGTCTCCATCCGGGACTTCGCCTTCCATCCCGGTGAACTGACCGTCAATGTCGGCGAGACGGTCACCTGGACCAACGACGACACCGAAACGGACCACACGGTGACCGCGGACGACGGCTCGTTCGGCTCGGCACCGTTCCCGCCGCGGGGGACCTTCTCCCACACCTTCACCACGCGCGGCCGGGTCCCCTACCACTGCTCCCTGCATTCCACGATGCGGGGGACGGTGACCGTCACCTAGGGAACGACCGCTCGGGAAAAGGCCGTTTCCTAGGTGCCCTAGGTGCCTTAGGTGCCTTAGGTGCCTTAGGTGCCTTAGGTGCCTTAGGTGCCTTAGGTGCCTTAGGTGCCCTAGGTGCCCTAGGCGACGGCCGATACCGAGATGTCCGCGCCCGGCCGGGGCACGGCGGTCCCCCCGGCGGGCCGGGCCCGGGCGGGCGGTGGCGGACGTCCTCACCGCCGCCGCCCGCCTCCTTCGTCCGGGCGATGTCCCCGCTTCACCACCGACCTTCACCCGAGCAACGCCGCCGCCCGCTCCATCACCTCGGGGCTCCCGAACGTCACCCGTCCCACGTGCACGCCCTCCGCCCCGTACGCCGGTTCCTTGAGGACCGCGCTCCGCGCGACGTCCAGCGTCCAGGGTTCGCCGTACACGACGAGTCCGCCGGCCGGCGGCATGACGCTCATGCTCCAGCCCGCGCCGAGCAGCCACCTGCCGTACGTGTCCGTCTCGTTGGCGGTGCTGGACGGCAGATGGCGGGCCGCGAGCTCCCACAGCGAGGCCGCGGCCGGGGACGTGCCCGGTACGGGCACGGAGGCCACCACCGCCATCGACTCGTGCCTGGCGTACGCCAGCACACACCGGGCGTCCGGCCACTGGGCCGTGAAACGCGCCATGATCACCCGGTCCGCTCCGGTGATGCGTCTGGCCATGCCGCTCCCCTCCCCTTCCGCCGGTACCCCCACCGGCCTTCCCTCGTGCACCCAACCGCCGTGGGGCGTACGGGGTCACGGGTACGGCCGAGGTCACCCGTGGGGCGTCCGCGACACCCGAGGGGGGTGGTGCCAGGTACACCCCGCCCAGGGGCGCAGGCCCATGGCCCGCCCGGCGCCCCGGTGATGGGATCGGTGTACGCGACAGCGCGGGGGGGGGCGGAGCGCCGGAGGACGACGCACCCGGCCCTGGGCAACGAGCACGAGGAGCACGGAACATGCGGGTGCGCGACAGCGGTCACGGTCACGGCCACGGACGCGGGGGCGGAAGCGGACGCGGAGGCGGCCACGGAGGCGGGCGACCGGGCCGCCGCCGGAGCGGAAGGGCCCTCGCGATCGGCGGCGCGGTCGCCGCGGCGACGGCACTGCTGACGGGCCTGACCCCGGCCTCGGCCACGGCGGCGCGGACCGCCGCCCCCGCCGCCCACACCACCCTGGACGCCGACGTCCGGGCCGTCCGGGCGGCGGGCGGCGACGTCCGCGTGCTCGCCGAGGTGGACACGGGCCGCGGCGTGCTCCGGTCGCGCGCGGGCGGCAGCGCGGCGCCGACGCCCTGGGACGCCCGCTTCCGGGCCGCGAGCACGACGAAGACGTTCACGTCCGTCGTCGTCCTCCAACTGGCCGCCGAGAAGAAGCTGTCCCTCGACGACACCGTCGAGAAGTGGCTCCCCGGCGTCGTCAAGGGCCACGGCAACGACGGTGCGCGGATCACCGTCCGCGACCTCCTCCGGCAGACGAGCGGCCTGTTCGACTACGTCGACGACCCGGAGCTCGGCCGGGCGCTGGCCGAGAGCTTCGAGAAGCACCGATACGACACGACGCCCGCCACGGAGTGGGTGGCCGTCGCCCTGCGCCACCGGCCGCTGTTCCTGCCGGACCCCGCGCACCCGCGCTGGGCGTACTCCAACACCAACTACCTGCTCGCCGGCATGATCGCCGAGAAGGCGGGCGGCCTGCCGTGGCGCGAGCAGGTCGAGCACCGGATCATCGCCCCGCTGGGCCTGCGCGGCACCTCCGTACCGGGCGCCAACCCCTACCTCCCCGGCCCCCACGCCCGCGTCACCCTCCGCACCCCCGACGGCGGGCGGACGGACGTCACCGACCACAGCATCCAGCACACCGCCGACTCCGGGGTGGTCAGCACCACCGCCGACCTGCGCGCCTTCTTCCGCGCCCTGGCCGGCGGCAAGCTCCTCCCGCCCGCCCAGCTGCGGGAGATGCAGCGGACGGTGGCCAGGACCGGCGACGCGGACGACCTCGCCGAGTGGCCGGCCGGCGGGTACGGTCTCGGCCTCCGCTGGACCCCGCTCACCTGCGGCGGCGGGTACTGGCACCACGAGGGCGACGGCTTCGGCTCGTACACCCGCACCGGCGTGACCCCGGACGGCCGCCGGTCGGTCGCGGTGTCCGTCACCAGCGACGGCGACCGCCCCGACCTCGTCCGCCTCAACCAGGCCACGCGCAAGCTGGCCGACGACGCGCTCTGCGGACGCGCCGGGCGCTGAGCCGGCGAGCCGGCCCCGGCTACGGGGACGGAGACGGGGACGGGGACGGGGACGGGGACGGGGACGGGGACGGCCGGTATACAGGGGCGGCCGCGTTCTACGGGAACGGCCGCGTCACCCCGAACTCCACCCGCCGCAGCCCGCCGCCGCCCCCGCCCCCGCCATCGTCGTCCGCGACCCACCGCGAGACGGAGGCGTTCGGCACCGGCCACGGCCGGTCCGGCGTCTCGCCGCCGAGCACGTGGCGCAGCGCCACGACGACCGCGTCGTGCGCCACGAGCAGCACCCGTCGCGCGGGCGGTACGGCGTCGGGGTCATGCAGCAGGGCGCGGACCCGGGCGGCGACGTCGGACAGCGACTCGCCGCCGGGCGGCCGGTAGGCCCACTCGCCGGCGCGTTCGCGGCGCAGCACCTCGCCGGGGTCACGGGCGCGGATCGCGTTCGCGTCGTGCCCCTCGAAGACGCCCATGTCCCGGTCGCGCAGCCGCTCGTCGAGAACGGGCGCGGGCAGAGACGCCCGGCAGCCGAGCCGTCCGGCCGCGTCCGCCATGGCCTCCCACGTCTGCCGGGCGCGGAGGTACGGCGAGACGACGACGGCGTCCGGGACCGTCGCGGCCAGCCACCGGCCGAGCCCGGCGGCCTGCTCCCGGCCGAGCGGGGTCAGCGGTACGCGCAGGTCGGCACCGGCGGGCAGCACGGCGGGCGTGCCGGTGGCGTGGGCCCGGTCGAACAGGACGTTGGCCGTGCTCTGGCCGTGCCGGACGGCGATCAGCTCGGCGGGGAGGGCGGCGGCGGCCACGGGCGGCTCCTGTGAGGTGACGGGCACCGGCCTTCGACGGACGGCATCGGCCTTCAGCGGACGGAGGCACACCCCATCTCGCGAGGCACACCTCATATTGCACGGCCGCACCCCCCGCCCCGATGCTGTAACCATGATCGAACAGCCCACCGTCCGCCTCTTCTCCTACGGCACCCTGCGCCAGCCCGAGGTCCAGCGCTCCCTCTTCGGCCGCGAGCTCGCCGGCACGTCCGACGCACTGCCCGGCTACCGGCTGGCCACCGTGGAGATCACCGACCCGCACGTCATCGCGCTCAGCGGCTCCGCCCACCACCCGATCCTCCGGCCGACGGGCGACCCCGCCGACCGCGTCGAGGGCACCGCGCTCCTGATCACGGAGAGCGAACTGGCCGCGGCGGACGACTACGAGGTGGACGACTACGCGCGCACCCTGGTGCCGCTCGCCTCCGGCGCCGAGGCGTGGGTGTACGCGCCGGCGGACTCCGGTACGGCGGCCACGTAACGCCGCGCACCGCGTCGCTCAGGTCCCGGTCCCGGGCGGCGGAACGACCTGTCCGACGCCGCCCCGGGCCTCGGTGGCGCTCTTGCGGATCTGCCACAGCTGTCCCTGCTGGTTGCCGACGTAGATCCGGTCGTCACCGACGTCCAGGGCGAGGCCCTTGCAGGTCTGGAGCCCCGTGGCCACCACGCGGTGCGCTCCGTCGGCGAGCGTGATCTCGTACAGGCGCCCGTTCAGCGGCTGCGGGTCGACGGCGTACGCCTTGCCGGCGCCGTCGAGCTCCACGCGCAGGGCGCCTGCCCCGGAGAGGGTGGTCAGGACGTGGTGCCTGCCGGTGGCGAGATCGACCTCGTACAGACGGCCGCCGGTGTCGCCGACGTACGCCTTGCCCCGCCCGTCCAGTGCCACACCGGTGGCGGTGAGGACGCCCAGTTCCGCGGCGACCCGCTTCTTCTCCTTGCTGCCGAGGTCGACCTCGAAGAGCTGCCCTTCGGCGTGGTTGACGACGTAGGCCCTGCCTTTGCCGCCGTCCAGTGCTACGCCGTACGCGCCGGTGAGGCCGGTGATCGGGGTGAAGGAGCCGTCGGACAGATTCACCACGAGGAGGCGCGCGTTGGCGTAGTCGGTGACGTAGGCGCTGCCCTTCCCGTCCACCTTCACGTCGCCGACGTCCCCGAGTCCGCTCGCGATCACGTGCTGGGCGCCGGTGGCGACGTCCACCGCGGACAGTTTCTGTCCGGCCCGGTCGGCGACGTACACCGTCTTCCGCGCCGGGTCCACCGCGAGGCCCTCCGACGCTCCCAGGCCCGTCGTGACCAGGTCGTACGCCGTCCTGTGGTCGATGACCCTCGACAGGTCCTCCATCTTCGGCAGGTCTTCGTCGCGGAGGTCCGCCTTCGGCGGCCCGCACGCCTTCAGGCTCGACGACGCCGTGCGGGAGACGGTGTTGGGGTCTTCGGATGCCTGGCGCTGGGCGGTGGACGCCTCTTGGGCGTTCCGGAACAGACCACCCAGGAATTCCATGACACCGAACGCGCCGTGTGCCGTCTGACGTACGAGCCACGGATCGCGTTCCGCTTCCAGGTCCCGTACGTCCTTGGACTCGCCTTCGGCACCAGGGGTGTTGCCCCGGATCTTCTCGGTGGACTTCTCACCGGATTCCGACTGGTCTCCGCCGGTGTCGAAGATGTTCCCGAAAGACATGTCCGTCCTCCGCGCTAGAGAGCCTGCTTCTGGTGCTAGAGAGCCTGCTTCTGATTCTTGAAGTCGATCTCCTCGGGCTGGAAGACCCGGTGCTCGCCGACTTTCACGGCGACGATTTCGGCCAGCCCCTTCTGCAGGAACCTCCTGCCGGTGTCGCACATGTCGAAGTTGTTGGCCTCGTCGGCGGTTTCGCCGAGCGGCCAGGCGAGGACGCGGCTGTACTCGTTCGCGGTCTGCGGCGGAGCGCACCGGACCGGCACCGGCTCTTCGTAGTACAAGGCGACCCAGCCGCCGAACGTGACGGGAATGGCATAGGAGAACCGTCTGATCTGCCGCCGCGTCGTGGCCATGACGTCCACCCGGCTGCCCACCGGCACGGTGACCGTCGACGTGTGCTTCCAGGCGGTGGTCAGCGAACCGCTGACGGACGCGGTGATCCCGAGCATCAGCTGCGCCGACAGTTCCCCGGTCCCGGTGGCGGAACCCGATGCCGTCGTCGTGCCGGTCGCCTGGGTCTGGGTCTCGTTGTCGACGCCGATGTTGTCCTTGCTGTTCTTCACCGTGGACTTCATCGACTTGTTCAGCGCCATGCTCTTCTGCAGCTGCGCCTGTACCGCCGCCGAGGTCTTCGCCCCGAACGTGAGCTGCACGGTTCCCTGGAGCGACCAGCTGATGGTGTTCGAGATCGAGAACTCGACCGTGTCCGTCGCGGTGAACTGCACGGGGTCGGTGGCGTTGACGTACGTCTGCTTGGAGAGCAGGTCGGGAGGCGGCTGCTCGATATCGCCTTCCTCTTCGATGAGCGGCACCCCGAGGTTCAGATAGGCGCGCCATCCGCGCTCACGGGCGGTGGCCTCGTCGGCCGGAAACCCTTCGTAGCGAACGTCGTTCAGGGAGAATCCGACGGGACAGATCTCGGCCTTCCCGTCCTTGGGCATCCTCTTCAGCTTGCTCAGGTTCCGCTCGAGAGTGGCGCGCGCTTTGTGGAGGAGGTCGAGCTCTTCCTGGTTCCGCGTCGTCAAGGGATGACGCATGAAGACGTCGCCGAGATAAGCCCGGCCCACACTGTTCTTCGCACTGGGCTCGGCCATCGCCTGAAGGATCCTCTCGCCGCGCACTGTGCCGCCGGAAAACGGTGCCGCCGGAAAACGGTGTGGCCGGAAACGGGGGGGGCGGGTAACCATGCGGCTGGGCAACCGCGTTGCCACGGCCGACTCCCGGGCACTGCCTCCAGGCTCACACCCGCGACGACGAGTGTCGCGCCGGACGGCACCACACGAGTGAAGCCACGACCAGCGTCCGGGACCGGGGTCAGCGCCGCCCGCCGCGCCACCGCAGCGGCCCGGCGGCCAGCCACTCCGCGCGCATCTGCTCGTACTCCCGCCGCTCGGTGGTGGTGAGCGCGCGTCCCCGGCGCGCGGTCAGGAAGGCGCGGATGGCACGGTTGATCTCTTCGGCGCGTGGCTGCTGACGGATGGGGACCAGGGACATGCCGACAGGCTAAGGGGAGCCACTGACAAACGGCCCGGGATCCGGGCAGAGTTCAGGAGAAGCTCATCAAATCCTCATCAAGCGGGGCACGACGGCCGGCACACCCTCCGTACCACTCCCGCCACCTTTCCCCGCACGCCGCCTTCCCCTTCACGCCGCCGTGCAGTACCGGCCCCGGCCGCGGGTGGCCGCGAGCCACTCGGTCCGCAGCCGGGCGTACTCCCGCCGCTCGTCACCGGTCAGCGCGCGGCTGCTGCGCGCGGTGAGGAAGCTGCGGATGGCGTGGTTGATCTCCTCGGGGCATGCGGGACCTGCGGTCCGGGTGGGGGACATGCGCCCAGATTACGAACGCACACGAACCACCGCACCCGAATTACCCCCCACCGGCCTCAACTGTCACCAATGGCGGCCACCGCGAAGGCGAGCCGGCGATCAAGCCACCGAGCCTTGACGCGGAAGTCGACCCCCTCGGACTGCATCACCTCTTCCCCCTCGGCCAGCCACAGCAGGGTCCGGTCGCGGCGAGGCGCGTCACCGCCCTCGGCACCGAAGGAGAACACCGAGTCGAGGACGCCCTCGACGAGCTTGCCGGCCGCGCGGGCGGCGGCGTCCCGCCGGGAGAGGGCGGCCCACTTGTTGCGCCCGACGATCTCGGGGTGCCCGGGCTGCTCGACGCGCCAGGTGTGCCGCAGCAGCTTCCGCGTCGGCGGAACACGCCGAACGCGCCCGACCTCGCCCCCCGACTCGTCCCGTACCACGTACCGCCGCTCCCCATCGCCATCCCCGGTGCACTCGACCGTACACAGCACACGCTGCCGCTCCCGATCTCCGTACAGCACGCGGGTGGCCGCGTCGCGGGTGACGATCAGGGCGCAGGGCGGGTAGACACGGCCCGCGCCCTCCCGCCGGGGTACGCGGACGGCGGTGGGCCCGAACACCGTGCGCCCGCCCTTGGCACTCTGCCGCTCCACGCCGCCGACGGTGAACGTGGTGACGCCCCGCCAGTCAAGAACCGCCGGCAGCGACTCTTCGTCCCGCCCGCCCCTCCCGAAAACCATCCCCCGACCCTAATCCCACAGGTTGAACAGCAGTTCCCCGAGGCTCTCCGGCCGCCAGTAGGCCACCTGCTCCCGCTCGACCCCGGCCGGCGCGGAGGTGTCGACCCCCGCAAGCGACACCGACAGGCACGCCGCCCCCAACACCGTAAACCCCCACTCCGCGAGCCCGGCGAAAAGCCCGCCGCCATCCTCGTCACCACACTCCGCTCTCCTGCCACCGGACCCGGAAATCACCCTGTGCCCGGCCGCCCCGTCCCCGAGGATGGGCGCCATGACCGTCATCACCCTCGTCCAAGGCGACATCACCGAACAACACGTCGACGCCATCGTCAACGCGGCGAACTCCTCGCTGCTCGGGGGCGGCGGCGTCGACGGCGCGATCCACCGGGCCGGCGGCCCGGAGATCCTCGCCGCCTGCCGCGCCCTCCGCGCCTCCCACTACGGCAAGGGCCTCCCCACCGGCCGAGCCGTCGCCACGACGGCCGGCCGCCTGCCGGCCCGGTGGGTCGTCCACACGGTCGGCCCGGTGTTCAGTCAGGAGGAGGACCGCTCAGAGCTACTCGCCTCCTGCTACCGGGAGTCCCTCCGCGTCGCGGCCGAACTGGGCGCCCGGACCGTCGCGTTCCCCGCCGTCTCCGCGGGAATCTTCGGCTGGCCGATGGACGACGCGGCCCGCACAGCGGTCGAGACCGTACGGCAAACGGACACGGCGGTGGAGGAAGTCCGCTTCGTCCTCTTCGACGAGCGGGCGTACGCGGCCTTCACCGCACAGATGCCCTGACCGCTCACGGCCGACCGGAGAACGCTCCGGAGCCATCTTCGCCAACGACAGCACCCGACACCGCCTGCCCGTCGCGTGGAACCGCCGGAGAGCCCGTTCCGTCGGAGTGACGGCCGGACGGCAAAGCGCGCAGAAAGGCTCCCCAAGGAATGAGGCCACGCGTCTTCCATTTCGACGAGATTCCGTGCGGCCCGGGAGAGAGGGCGCCCCCTCTGCCGCACCGAGTCTTGGACTGCTCCCGGGGTCCCCTCACAGGTCGTAGCCGACCCACGAGGGCCTTCCGAACACTCCGGAGCCGGCCGGTGGCCGAGGTCATCGATTCCGTTTCGAAAGTCGTCATGGCAGTCACCAGCATCATCGTGGCCGCCCCGATCGTCCGCTCTTGGTGGGCGAAGTCCCGCCGAAACGACCGCCGCTAGCAGCGACACCTCGGGGCGCGGGGCCGACCGCCTCAAGCCCCGAGCCACTCCGAGCGCCGGAGCCTGGTGCGGAGCTCGCCGAATCGGCGATATCCGGAGCTCCGAGTCACGATCACGATTCCCCGCCCGGCTGACGTGCACACGCAAATGCCGCCACGACCGGGCGCTTCCCGAGGCCGCCGGGGCGCGGACGGCAAGCGGCACCTTCGGCGTCTCGGCGCCGCGCGCCGACGGCCCCCGTCAACACTTGATCATTTGGGAGGAATCCGGGAGGCGGTGGCCGCCGGGCACCCGGTTTCGTGGACGGGGGACGCTCACGCCGATCGCGTCGAGAACGGCGAAGACCCAGGACGGAGACTGCTCCGACCTGGGCCTTCATGCGTGGGCACAGACGGATTTGAACCGCCGACATCCGCTTTGTAAGAGCGGCGCTCTACCGCTGAGCTATGCGCCCGCAACGAAAGGACAGCCTACATGCCCCCGGCGGCCCCTCCGCAAACCCTTAAGGGCCCCGGCCGGCCGAGGGCGACCGGGGGTTAACCCCACCCCCGGCCCGGTGGTGTGCGGGATGCCGGGGTGGCGGTGGGGGTCCGTAGCGTGGGTGGGGTCGGGGAGGGGCCTGGGGGTCGCTTCGCAGTGGGGCGCGGGAGCGCTCGGTGCGCACCGGCGTCG
>NZ_JAIQLH010000144.1 GCF_020037025.1 Streptomyces huiliensis
AGTGGGGCGCGGGAGCGCTCGGTGCGCACCGGCGTCGCCCGTTCTCGCAGGACACGGAGATCACCATGGTTCGCCTCGCCAGCCTCGTACACCCCGCCCGATCCGCCCGATCCGCCCGCCCCGCCCGTCTCGCCCTCCTGGTCGGTGGGGTGGTGGTCGCCGGGACGGCACTCGCCGGGTGCGGGACGGCGGGGTCGGTGGACCTGTCGGACGTGACGCCGGAGCACCGGTCGTTCGCGGTCGAGGGGCGGACGCTGACCATCGACACGGACGACTCGGAGATCGAGCTGGTGCCGGGGGACGGCAAGGCCGGCAAGGACGTCAAGGTGACCCGGTGGTTCGACGGGTGGGCGGTGGGCGGGACGGTGAAGGCCACCTGGGCGATGGAGAAGGACACCCTGAAGCTGCGGCAGCGCTGTGACGGGATCAGCGTGGAGTGCAAGGGGAAGCACCGCATCGAGGTGCCGCGCGGGGTGCGGGTGATCGTGGAGGACGAAAACGGCGGGGTCGTAGCCCGGGGGATCAAGGGTGACCTGCGGCTCGGCTCGGAGAGCGGCGACATCGAGGTACGGGACGCCGACGGGCGGCTGGAGCTGACCTCCGAGCACGGCGACGTCCGCGCCGAGGACGGCATCGTCTCCCGGTCCGTCTCCGCCCGCTCCGAGAATGGGAACGTCACCGTCCGGCCGGCCCGGGTGCCCGACCGGGTGACCGGCGAGAGCGAGAACGGGAACGTCGCCGTGCGGCTGCCCGGCGGTCCGTACCGCGTCGACGCGCGCAGCGACACCGGCCGGACGCGGGTCGGCGTCCCGCGTGACGCGGCGAGTGCGCACGCCGTCGTCGCCCGCAGCGAGAACGGTGACGTCACCGTGCGCACGGCGGGGTGAGCGGCCACCGTCCTGTGTGATCGCCCCCGGCGGATGGGACAATGTCCTCCGGGCCTGGGGTGATCAACGGGAGAGGCAGAGGGCACGTGACGGCTACCTTCGCGCAGTCCGTACGACCGGCCGGTCGGCTTGCCAT
Source organism: Streptomyces huiliensis (assembly GCF_020037025.1). Lineage (GTDB taxonomy): Bacteria > Actinomycetota > Actinomycetes > Streptomycetales > Streptomycetaceae > Streptomyces > Streptomyces huiliensis. The sequence continues at coordinate 1,024 of NZ_JAIQLH010000144.1, forward strand.
ATCCGGCGCTCCCGGGCGGTTCGCCGCGCTCCGGGACGCCGTCGCGCTCGCCCTCCTGCCGCTGCCCCTGCTCGCCGCCGCCGTCGCC
>NZ_JAIQLH010000145.1 GCF_020037025.1 Streptomyces huiliensis
GGCGAGGGCGTGGGCGCGCTCGGAGAGCCGCGCGATGGTCGTCGGACGGCCGCGGCCCGCCGGGTCGGCGGTGCCGGCGGTGGTGCCCGGGGCGCGCCGGTCCCGGCCGGCGCGTTCCGCCGTGGCCGGCGCGTCGCCTGTGACGGTGGTGGCGTCGTGGGCGCGGTCGGTGCCGGCGATGGTGTCATCCGTGAGGGCGGTGGCCTCGGCAGCCTGCCCGTGAACCTCGGCGCGGGGCGCGGCCTCCGCGAAGGCCACCGCCCCCGGCGTCCGCCGGACCCGCTCGGCGAAGGCGGCCGGCACGGTCGTGTCCGGGTCGGCGGGGACGCGGACGGGAGCCGTCGGTTCCTCGTCCGCGAACGGCAGGTCGGCGACGGGCGTCTCGGGGGCCCGGACCGCCGCGGCCAGCAGGCGGCGCAGCCGGGACGCCGTCCGGACGGCCGTCTCGTCGTCGAAGAGGTCGGTGCCGTAGACCAGGGAGCCGTGCAGCCGGTCGCCGTCCTCCCAGAGGTGGAACTCCAGGTCGAAGCGGGTGGAGTGGCGCGGCAGCGGCTCGGCGGTCAGGTGGGCGCCCGGCAGCGGGTGGTCCAGGCGGGGCGGGTTCTGGAGGGCGAACATGACCTGGAAGAGCGGGTTGCGGCCGGGGTCGCGCTCCGGTTGCAGGACCTCGACGAGCTTGTCCAGCGGTACGTCCTGGTGGTCGTACGCGCCCGTGCAGGCGCGCCGGGTGCGGGCCAGCAACTCGGCGAAGGTCGGTGAGCCGGACAAGTCGCCGCGCAGCACCAGGGTGTTGACGAACAGGCCGAGCAGCGGTTCGGTCTCCGGGACGTCGCGGCCGGCGATCGGGGAGCCGACGAGGATGTCGTCCTGCCCGGTCCAGCGGTGCAGCAGGGCGGTCACCCCGGCGAGCAGCGTCATGAAGAGGGTGGTGCCGTGGGCGCGGCCGGTCGCGCGCAGCGCGCGGGTGAGGTCGTCGGGCAGCTCGAAGTCGACGCGCGCGCCGCGGAACGACTGTACGGGCGGGCGGGGGTGGTCCGTGGGCAGTTCCAACGGCAGCAACCGGCCGTCGAGTTGACGTTTCCAGTAGTCGAGTCGGCGCTCCAGGCCCGCGCCGTCGAGCTGTTCGCGCTGCCACTCCGCGAAGTCCGCGTACTGGATCTCCAGCGGGGCGAGGCCGGCCGGCTCGCCGGTGACGTGCTCCCGGTAGAGGGCGGCGAGTTCGCGCGTGAGGATGTTGAGCGACCAGCCGTCGGTGACGATGTGGTGCAGGCAGAGCAGCAGCAGGTGCCGGCCGGGCGCGGTGGTGAGCAGGGCGGCCCGGAACAGCGGCCCGGCCGTCAGGTCGAACGGCCGCCCCACCCACTCCAGGGCCCACGGGTGCTCGTCCTCGGCCGCGCACTCCGCCGTCTCCAGCCGGACGTCACCCGCCGGTGCGACCAGCTGCCGCGGTTCGCCGTCGCGCTCCGCGAACGTCGTGCGCAGGATCTCGTGGCGGGCGACGACGTCGTCCAGCGCGGCCTGGAGGGCGGCGGGGTCCGCCTCGCCGGTCAGCCGCAGCGCCAGCGGGATGTTGTAGTACGGGTTGCCGCGGTCGAGGTGGTGGAAGAACCACATTCGTTGCTGGGCGTAGGAGGCCGGGAAGAGGAGGGCGTCCGGGTCCTCCGGCGTGGTGGCGGGAAGGGTGGTCTCGGCCGGGGACACGGCTACTCCGTCCTGTGGTCGCGGGTGGTGCCGGCGGCGGCCCGGGCGCGGCGGGCGCTGGGCCGGATGCGGGGCGCGGCCCCGGCGGTGGGCGCGTCGAGCAGCGGGACGAGCTCGGCGACGGTGGGCGCGTCGAAGATCCGTTGCAGTGACAGTTCGACGCCCGTGGTGTCGCGCAGCCGCGCGAACAGCTGCATGGCCAGCAGGGATTCCCCGCCGAGGTCGAAGAAGTTGTCGTGCACGCCGATGCCGTCGATGCCGAGGACGTCCTCCCACAGCCGGACGACGTGCTTCTCCCGGTCGGTGCCGGGCGGGGTGTACGGGACGGAGAGGACGGGCCGTTGGTTGAAGGACCGGCTCATGGGGGAGGCGGCCGGGGCGGCCGGGCCCCGGGTGCGGCGGGCCGCCACGAGGGTGTGGTCGGCGGCGTCCGCCCCGCCGTCCCGGGGGAAGGCGGTGACGTCGGCGAAGCCCTCCGCGTCCAGCAGCCCGGTCCACTGGTCCGCGGTGACGAGCGGCGAGCCGTCGCGCAGGTCGTCGTCGAAGTACCACCAGCCCTCGTAGAGCCCGGTCGTCATCAGCGACCAGCGCTGCTGCCGCGACGCCTCCAGCAGCATCAGGACGCCGTCCGGGACGAGCAGCGCGCCCGCGTTGCGCACGGCCGTCCGCAGGTCGGGGGTGGCGTGCAGGACGTTGAAGGCGAGGACGACGTCGAACGCGCCGGGTGGGAAGCCCTGTCCGGCCGGGTCCTTGGTGATGTCGAGGACGCCGAACTCCATCCCGGTCAGCCCCTCCTCCCGGGCCCGGCGCTGGCCGTCCAGGACGAACGACCGGCCGAGGTCGGTGAAGTGGTAGGAAAGGTCCGGGAGTTCGCGGAGGGCCTCCGCCACCTCCCAGGTGAGGTAGCCGCGTCCCGCGCCGATCTCCAGGATCCGCACCGGCCGGCCCGCCTCGGCGGCGAGCCGGGCGACCGTCTCGGCGATCAGCCGGCGGAAGAGGGGGATGTCGCTGTAGGCGAGGCGCCGGTCGATCAGGGCGCGCTGGCGGGCGTCGTCGCCGTCGGGCAGCAGCACCTCGGTGCCGGCCGTGGTGCCGTCGAGCACCCGGGGGTAGTGCCGGACGCAGTGGTCCAGGAAGGCCAGGTCCTCGGCCTGTTCGGGGTGGCCGGCGAGGATCTCGCGGGTCAGGGCGGCCGCTTCGGGGACGTCGGCGGCGGCCGAGGTGACGTGCAGGCGTTCCCCGTCCGCGCGCAGGATCCCGTCGTCGGTGAGCATGCCGAGCAGGGCGTCCAGGAACCGCCGGTAGCCGGGGACCGTGCGGAACGCCCGGTGGACGTCCTCGCGGTCCAGGGCGGTACCGGGGGCGAGCGGCAGCCCGGCGGCGCGGAGCACCGCGCACACGTGGGCGACGGCCAGCCGGTCGAGCCGGGCGGTCAGCTCCTCCGGGTCGCGCAGCGGCGGGTGTTCGGCGCGCAGCCGCCGTTCCGCGAGGGTCATCCGCGGGAGTTCCGCCGCCAGCGCCACGGGGAACGGCGCGGGGGCGGCCGGCCGGAGCCCGGGGGCCGCCTCGCCGGCGGGCCGGTGGACGTCGATCCAGTGCCGGGCGCGGCGGAACGGGTAGCCGGGCAGCGGGACGCGGCGCGGGGACCGGCGGGCGTGCACGGCCGCGACGTCGGCCGGGGCGCCGAGGGTCCACAGCCGCCCGACCGCGTCCAGCAGCGTCCGGTGGTCGGGTTCGGCGGCCTGCGGGTGCCGCATGGCGGCGACGACGGGGGCGGCGCCGCCCCGGGCGCGGACCAGCCCGGTGAGGGCCCGGCCGGGGCCCACCTCCAGCAGCACCGGGTCGCCCTCGGCGAGGAGGGTGTCGAGGCCGGCGCCGAAGCGGACGGGCTCGCGGGTGTGCCGCACCCAGGCGGCTGGGTCCGTGGCCTGCTCGGGGGTGATCCAGGTGCCGGTGAGGTTGGAGACGTACGGGATCTCCGGTGTCTTCAGCGGCAGTCGGGCGACGGTCTCGGCGTAGGTGCCGAGGATGGGGTCGAGCAGCGCGGAGTGGGCGGCGGCGCCGAAGCGGATGCGGCGGTGCCGTACGCCGTCGCGCGTCAGCCGCTCCTCCGCCCGTGCCAGCGCCTCCTCCGGACCGGCGAGCGCGCAGGCGGCGGGCCCGTTGACGGCGGCCAGGGAGAGGCCGCCGTCCAGGTAGGGCGCGACGGCGTCCTCGCCGAGGGAGACGCCCAGCATCCCGCCGGTGCCGGCCGCGCGGGCGAACAGCTCCTCGCGGCGGACCACCAGCGGCAGCAGGTCCTCGGGGGCGAGGACGCCGGCCACGCAGGCGGCCGTGTACTCGCCGAGGCTGTGCCCGAGCAGCGCGGTGGGCCGGATCCCCCACGACATCAGCAGGGTGGCCAGGGCGTATTCGGTGGCGACCAGGGTCGGGAAGACATCCTCGGGAGTGCCGGGAACAGCGGGTCCGCCGTACAGCATGTCCCGAAGGTCGCGGCCGAGCAGCGGGCGCAGCACGTCGGCGCAACGGTCGATCTCCCGCCGGTAGACCGGCTCCGTCTCGTACAGGCCGCGGCCCATCCCGGGGTGCTGGGAGCCGGCGCCCGGGAAGAGGAAGACGACGGGCTGGTCGGTGCCGGCGGGTCCGGCCGCCGGGGGCGCGGCGAGCAGCCGCCGGGCCGTGTCGGCGGTGTCCGCCGCGGTGAGGGCGAGCCGGTGGGGTCGGGCGCGGCGGCCGGCGGCGAGAGTGTGGGCGACGTCGGCGAGCGGCAGGCCGGGGTGTGTTTCGAGATGCCGGCCGAGGTTTCCGGCGAGGGCCGCCAGGTCCTCGGGGGAGCGGGCGGACAGCGTCAACAGCGCTTCTTCACCGCCCGTTCGGGAAGGCCGGGGCGCGGGTGCCTCCTCCAGGACGACGTGCGCGTTGGTGCCGCCGATGCCCAGCGAGCTGACGCCGGCCCGGCGCGGCCGGCCGTCGCTCTCCCACACCCGGGTGGCGGTGGGGACGTGGAACGGGCTCTCCTCCAGGCCGAGCAGCGGGTTGGGGGAGCGGAAGTGCAGGGTCGGCGGGATGGTCCGGTGCTCCAGCGCCAGCACGGTCTTGATGAACCCGGCGATGCCCGCCGCCGCGTCCGTGTGCCCGATGTTGCTCTTGACCGAGCCCAGCGCGCAGAAGCCGCGCCGGTCGGTGGAGGCGGCGAACGCCCGCTTCAGCGCCGCCACTTCGATGGGGTCGCCGACCGGCGTGCCGGTGCCGTGCGCCTCGACGTAGCCGATGGAGTCGGCGTCGACCCCGGCCACCGCCTGCGCGGCGACGATCACCTCGGCCTGCCCGGCGGCGCTGGGCGCGGCGAAGCCGACCTTGCGGTCGCCGTCGTTGTTGACCGCGCTGCCCTTGACGACGGCGTGGATGTGGTCGCCGTCGGCCAGGGCGTCCGCCAGCCGCTTCAGCACCACGACGCCCAGACCCTCGCCCGCGAGCATGCCCGTCGCGTCGGCGTCGAACGGCCGGCAGTGCCCGTCGTGCGAGAACGGGCCGTCCTTGACGTACCGGTAGCCCTGCCGCAGCGCCGGGTTGAGCGAGACGCCGCCCGCCAGGGCCGTGTCGCACTGGTGGGAGAGCAGGTCCTGGCAGGCCAGGTGCACCGCCACCAGCGACGTGGAGCAGGCGGTCTGCACCGACAGGCTGGGACCGGTGAGCCCCAGCTCGTACGAGACCCGGGTGGCCAGCGTGCTGTTGACGTTGCCGAGCTGGGCGTGGTGCAGGGTCACGCTGTCCGCGCCGCGCAGCCGGGGGTGCACGTGGTCGAGGAAGTAGCGGCTCTGCACGGCACCGGCGTAGACGCCGACGGCACCCGTCGTCGTCCCCGGCCCGTACCCCGCGTGCTCCAGGGCGTGGTGGGCGCACTGGAGGAACAACCGCTGCTGTGGGTCGAGGAGTTCGGCCTCCGACGGCGGGTAGCCGAAGAACTCGGCGTCGAACTCGTCGATGCCGTCCACCACCGACGCCACCTTGACCAGGTACGGGTCGTCCAGCCGCGCCGGGTCGCCGCCCGCCGCCAGGTACGTCGCGTCGTCGAGCGGCGCGACCGCCTCCCGGCCCTCCGTCAGGCCGGCCCAGAACGTGTCGAGGTCCGGCGCGCCCGGGAAGCGCCCGGCCATGCCGACGACCGCGATGTCGGTGCCCTCGTCAGGCCCGTCCGCTGCCACGTCGCTGTTCACAGTGGTCACCGCGTCCTTTCCCCGGGCGCCTGCGCCCGCTGTCGCGCCGTCCGGCCGGCGGCCGCCGCGCGCCGTGCCGCTGTCTGCCGCCGTCGTTCGGCCTGCGCCCGGATCCGGTCCAGCTCGGGACCGCCCCCGTCCTCCGCCGGGGTCCCGCGGGACATCCGGGCGGCGAGGGAGGCGACCGTCGGGTGGTCGTAGAGCTCGACGAGGGGGACGTCGTGGCCGAGCCGGCTCCGGTAGAGGGCCTGGGCCCGTACGAGGAGCAGGGAGTGGCCCCCCAGGTCGAAGAAGTTGTGCCGGACGCCGATGTCGTCCCGGCCCAGCAGCTCGGCCCAGACGGCGGCGACGTCCCGCTCCAGGGCGTCGCGCGGCCGGACGAACGGGGTCGCCGCCTCGTCCGGGGCCGCCGGCGCGAGGGCGAGCAGCGCCCTGCGGTCCGTCTTGCCCGCGCTGGTCAGGGGCAGGGCCGGCAGGACGTGCAGCTCGCCGGGGACCGCGTAGTGCGGGAGCCGGGCGGTGAGCCAGTCGCGCAGCGCGGCGACGGAGGGCGCCTCGGTGCCGGCCTCCGGGACGCACCAGGCGGCCAGCCGGTCGCCGCCCGGCGCGCCGGTGCGCAGCAGGGCCGCGCTCTGCCGGACGGCGGGGTGGGCGGTGAGCGCCGCCTCCACCTCGCCCAGTTCGACGCGGAAGCCCCGCACCTTGACCTGGTCGTCGGCCCGGCCCAGGAACTCGATCCCGCCGTCCGGCCGGTAGCGGCCCAGGTCGCCGGTGCGGTACAGCCGCCCGCCCGGGGCGTCGGCGAACGGGTCGGGGACGAACGCCTCGGCCGTCCGGCGCGGGTCGTTCAGATAGCCCCGGGCCAGCGGCATGCCGCCGAGGTACAGCTCGCCGGGGACGCCGACGGGGACCGGGCGCAGCGCCCGGTCGAGCAGGTACAGGCGGGCGTTGGGGTTGGGACGCCCGATGGTGACCGTCGCGCCGTCCGCCCGCTCGTCGAAGACGTGGCAGCTGACCCCGATCGTGGCCTCGGCGGGCCCGTACCCGTGGTACATCGTCGCGCCCAGCCGGTCGCGGAACCGCCGGTACAGCGCCGGGGTGAGCGCCTCGCCGCCGCACCACAGGTGGCGGATCGAGCGGGCCGTCCGGGAGATGTCGTCGCGCTCCAGCAGGACGTCCAGCATGGAGGCGACGATGTAGAGGAACGTGACGCCCTCCCGCTCGATCACCTCCGCGAGGTGGTCGATATCGCCGTGCGCGTCCGGGTCGGCCAGGACCAGGCGGGCGCCGTTGACCAGCGGCAGGAAGATCTCGTTGACGGAGATGTCGAAGCCCATCGGGGCCTTGTGCAGGACCCGGTCGCCGGTGGTCATGCCGAGCAGCCGGGACTGCCACACCAGGCGGCCGGAAATGGCCTGATGACGGATCATCACGCCCTTGGGGGTGCCAGTGGAGCCCGAGGTGTGGATGACGTAGGCCAGGTTTTCCATGTCCACCGCCGGAACGGGCTGCGCGGCGGCGGGTTCGTACGGCTCGGCCAGGTCGAGCACGGGAACGTCCAGCGGCGGGGGCGCCGGCGTGGTGGCCGCGTCGGTGAGCACCAGGACGGGACGGGCGGCCCGGGCCACGTCCGCCCGCCGGAGCGCCGGCCAGGAGGGCTCCAGCGGCATGAACGCGGCCCCCGCCTTGAGCACCGCCAACAGGGCCACCACCAGCGTCGGCGAGCGGGTGAGGTGGACGCCCACGACGTGCTCCGGCCCGGCGCCCAACGTCCGCAGCCGTACGGCGAGTTCATCGGCCCGCGCGTCGAGCTCGCGATACGTGAGGGAGGCGTCCCGGGCGACCACCGCGACCAGGTCCGGCGTCCGGGCGGCCTGCTCCTCCACCAGCCGGTGCAGGGGCCGGGTCTCGGCCGGGTCGTCGTGCGTCCGGCTCCACTCCTCCAGCGCCCGGCGCTCCTCCTCCCCGGTGAGCAGCGGCAGTTCGCCCAGCCGCCGGTCCGGGCCGAATGCCGCGCCCCGGAACAGCTCCACGAGGTGGCCGAGCAGCCGCTCGACGGCCGCCGGGGAGAACAGGTCGGCGCGGGCGGTCAACCCGAGGACGACGTCCCCGCCGGCCTCCCGGGCCTCCAGCACCAGCGGGAAGCGGGCGGTCCCGTTGTGGTGCGGCAGCTCCTCGAACAGCACCTCGGGGGTGCGGACACGGCTCGGCTCCGCCGTGACGAACGAGAACACCGCGTCGAACAGCGCCGGTTGCCCCACCGCCCCGGCGGGCCGCAGCGCCTCGGTGACCCGGTCGAACGGCACGTCCTGGTGGGCGAAGGCGTCCGCGCAGACGTCCCGGACGCGGCCGAGGAGGGTACGGAAGGAGGGGTCCCCGGCGAGGTCGGCGCGGAGCACCACCGTGTTGCCGAAGTTCCCGACCACGTCCTCGAACTCGGCCCGGCCGCGGTTGACCACCGGCGAGCCGACGGCGATGTCGTCCTCGCCGGTCCAGCGGTGCAGCGCCGTCTGGTACGCGGCCAGCAGCGCCGTGTACAGGGTGACGCCGGACTCCCGGGCCAGGGCGCGCAGCGCACCGGCCGCGTCGGGGCCGAGGCGGGCGTCGCGCCGTACGCCGTCGGTGCCGGTGGTACCCGGGGCGGCGTCGCGGTCGGCGGGGAGCGCGAGGGCCGGCGGGTGCGGCAGCAGCCGTTCGCGCCAGTGGGCGAGCTGGCCGTCCCAGGCGCCCTCGGCGAGCCGGTCCGCCTCCCAGCGGGCGTAGTCCGCGTACTGGACGCGCGGCCGGGTGACGGGCGCGGGCGCGCCGCCGGTGGCCTCCGTGTAGCGGTGGGCGAGTTCGTCGAGCACCCGGCCCCACGACAGGTCGTCGAAGGCGATGTGATGGACCGTCAGCGACAGCAGGTGGTCGTCGGCGGCGAACCGGAACAGCCGGAAGCGGACCGGTCGTTCGGCGTCCAGGTCGAAGGGGCGGCGCCCCTCCTCGGCCACGGCCGCCCGGGCCCGCGCGGCGCGTTCACCGACGGGCACGTCCTCGAGGTCGGTCAGCGGCAGCGGGACCGGCGCCGGGGGCAGCACCCGGCGGCCGGGGGAGCCGTCGGTGTCCGCCGGGTAGACGGTCCGCAGGATGTCGTGGGCGTCCGCCAGGGCGGTGAGGGCGGTGCCGAGGGCGGCCGGGTCCAGCGGTCCGGTCAGCCGGACGCCGCCGCACAGGTTGTAGGCGACGCCGTCCGGCTGGAGCCGCCGCAGGAACCACATGCGCCGCTCGGCCGACGACAGGGGCGCCGCGCCCGTGTCGTCGCCGTGGACGGCGACCGGGGCGAACGACGGGTCCGGGCCGGCCAGCCCGGCCTCGGCGAGCAGCAGTTCGGCGAGTTCCCGCCGTTGTGTCTCGGCGGTGGGGTCGGACTGGTCCTCGGTACGCGTCACTGCGGTCCTCTGTTTCTCGCTCCGGGCCGCGGCACGGCGGGCCGGGCCCCGCGGACGGACGCGGGGGAATTTCCGGAGGGAATTCCGGGGAAAAGGCGGTCACCTGGGTTCCGGTACCACTCCTGTGGCCTCGGCCGAACGTAACAGCGGGCCCCGCGGGCGTCGTCCAACCCGGGTAGCCATTACGGCCTCCAACCGTGGTTTCCCCTCCTCCCGCGGAGCTTGCCGCGGACTCGGCGGGATATGTACGCTCGCGCCTTCCGGAAGTACGGGGTACACACGGCCGCGGCCGTCGGGCGAACCGCCCCGCGGCGCCCGGCCACTGGAGCGCGGGAGAGCGAGCATGACGGACGGGACCACGGCGGGCGGGACCACGGCGGACCGACGGTGGACGCGGCGGCATCCGGGCCTGCCGGGCGCCCCGCGCCTGGTCTGCTTCCCGCACGCCGGCGGCGGGGCGAGCGCCTACCGGGGCTGGGCCGACCGGCTGGCGCCGGAGGCCGAGGTACTGCTGGTGCGGTACCCGGGCCGCGAGGACCGGTTCGAGGACCCGCTGATATCCGACATGGCCACGCTCGCCGACCGCGTCACCGCCGCGCTGCCGCTCTCGGCGGACCGGCCGCTGACGCTGTTCGGCCACAGCATGGGCGCGGCCGTCGCCTTCGAGGTGGCGCGGCGGATCGAGGCCGCCTGCCCGGGCGGGCTGGCCCGGCTGTGCGTCTCCGGCCGGCCCGCCCCGCACGCGGCCCCGGAGTCACAGGTGCACCTGCTGCCCGACGAGGACCTGGTGGAGGACCTGCGCGCGCTCGCCGGGACCTCCGACGCGATCCTCGACGACGAGGAGTTCCGCGCCCTGTTCCTGCCCGTCGTGCGCAGCGACTACCGGCTGATCGAGACGTACCGGCCGGTGCCGGGCGCGCGGATCACGGCGCCCGTGTCGGCGTTCTGCGGCACCCACGACCCGCACGTCCGGCCGGAGGAGATGCCGCGCTGGCGCGAGGTGACGTCCGGCGGCTTCACCCTGCGCACCTTCTCCGGCGGGCACTTCTACCTCCAGGACCACCTGGACGGGATCGTCGCCGAGGTGGCCGGCCTGCTCGGGCCGGCGGAGGCGGCGTCGCTCGCCGGGTGAGTCGGGTGAGTCGGGTGAGTCGGGTGAGTCGGGTGAGTCGGTGAGTCGGGTGAGCCGGGTGAGTACGGCCCCCGGCCCGTCATCGCGGGGTTCACGCCGTCGAGCGCTGCTCCGCCACCCCGCCCGCGACGCCGATCTCGTACGCGAGGATGACCGCGTCCACCCGGTTGCGCAGGGCGAGCTTGCGGCAGATGCGGTTGAAGTGCGACTTCACCGTGGCCTCGGACAGCACCAGGACGTCGGCGATCTGCTGGTTGGTCAGGCCCTGGGCGACCAGCCGGAAGATCTGCAGTTCGCGCGGGGTGAGTAAGGCCAGCTCCCCGGCGGGCCTGAGCGCCGCGGCCGGGTGGTCGTCGCGCAGGGCCGCCAGCACCTGGCCGACGATGTGCTCGCTCATCGCCACGCCGCCCCGGGCCACGGACCGCACTCCGGCCACGATCTCCTCCGAGGACTCGCGCTTGTGGAGGAAGCCCCGGACGCCCGCCCGCGCGGCCCCCAGGATCCGGCTCTCGGTCAGTCCGGTCGTGGAGGTGAGGAGGACGACGCCGGCGTAGCGCCCCGCGTGGTCCTCGACGAGGCGGCGGGCCACGCCGAGGACGTCGGGGCCGGGGAGGTCGGCGTCGATCAGGACGACGTCGGGGCGGTGGAGGCGGGCCAGCTCCATGAGGGTGTCGCCGTTGCCGGCCTCGCCCTGCACCCGGAACGCCGGGTCGGCCTCGAAGAGGGCGCGCAGTCCGCGGCGGACCAGGGGCTGTTCGTCGCCCAGCAGGAGTCCGAAGCGCGCTCCGCCGCCGCCTCCGCTTCCGGCGCCCGGTACCTGGCCGGCCGGCCGCGTCGCGCACCTTTCCGTCCGTTCGGCCACACCGCGTACGGCACCAACGCCCCCCATTGTCACGTTCCCCCATCAGACGAGTCGTCGCAGGTAAGCCGGCGCGTGCACCGCGCGGAACCGGGAAAACCATTACCGGTCACAGCGTAGGCGAGCTTTCTCGGGTTCCAAGGGGCCGGATCATTGCGGTCGCAGATTGGCGTGAATTCCATTTGCCCTTGGCAGGGGCCTGCTGGTGGCCATGGCCGACTTTTGGCCGGAACGCTGACTTTGAACGCCCTTTACGAGATGATAACCATTCCCAATGGTGGCTACACGTAATCGATATCCGGCCATCGGCGGACGGCCCGTTCCCGCCGCCGGCGGCCGACGAACCACCTTCAGGTGGGCGACCGGGACAGATGTCCGCAAACAGCGTCCGGCTGCCCGGATGCCCGCAAGGACGCTCAAGTCAGCTGATGCGCCGTCGGGTTGCGCGGCGCCCGGGGCCGCCGGTCCGCGGCCCCGGAGCGGCCGGATCAGGCCCAGTGCAGCGAGCGCAGCGCCGCGTGGTCCGGCGCGCCGCCGGGAGTGAGCGGGAAGTCCTCCAGCAGGACGAACCGGCCCGGCCCGGCCGCCGGGTCGGCCAGCCGCTCGCGCACATGGGCGCGGAGCTTGGCCGGGTGCAGGTTCTCGACCCTGCCGTACCACGGCCGGCTCACGGGCCGGCGCGGGGGAGCGGGTTCGGCCGGGAAGCGGACCTCGGGAGCCGGGCCGCCGCCGTCCGGCGTCCGCACGAACGCGACGTCGAACGCGCCGTCCGGCAGCGAACGGGCCCAGCTCAGCCGGACGGTGTACGGCAGCGCACCGTCGCCCTCGCCCAGCTCCCACAGGTCCTCCGGCTCGACCGCGCCGCGTGCCGCCCCGGCCGCCGCCCGGACCGCCTCCCCGGCGGTCGCCGGACGGCCGGGGCGGGACAGCAGCTCGGCGGCCAGCCGGTCGGCGAGGATCCGGGCGTTGGGGACGCCCAGCAGGCCCAGCGCCGCCGGCCGCTCCGCCGCCAGCCGGCGCCGCAGCTCCGGCACGCCCCCCACGGCGGACCACGGCTCCCAGGCGGGCGCCACCGGCTCGCCGCCCGGGACCGCGTCCAGCCGGATCACCGCGTCGTACCGGTACCGGTTCATCTCGGTGGCCCGCCGGCCGCGCCGGGGCACCACCGCGACGTGCGCGACCCGCGGCAGCCGGCCGAGCAGTCCGGTGAAGTACGAGGGATCGATGAGGAGTTCCGTCCCGGTGCAGCAGCGCCGCTCGACCAGCACCTGCACCTTCTCGGCCGGTGCCCGCTCCGGGGCGCGGGCGAGCTCCAGGCCGGCGGAGAACGCCCGGTTGACGGCGGGCGAGCGGATGTCGCCGACGAACAGGAACCCGCCCTCGGCGACGGCGTCCACCGCCCCGCGCACCACGCGGTCCAGGTACTCCTCGTCCGGGAAGTACTGTGACACCGAGTTGACCACGAAGCCGTTGACGGAGCCCGGCGCCACCGCCGAAAGGTCGTCCGCGGGCGCCTGGAACAGCTCCAGGCCCGCCGGCGGCCGGCCGCCGAACGAGGCCCGGATGCGCTCGACCGCGCCCGCCGAGATGTCGCTCGCCAGATAGCGGCCGGTCCCCTCGACCAGCCGGTGCAGCAACAGGCCCGTCCCACAGCCCACTTCGAGCAGCCGGCGGGCGCCCAGCCCCCGGATCCTGCGCACCGTGCCGTCCACCCAGTCGCGCATGTCGTCCTCGGACAGCTCGGCGCCGGTGTAACTGCTCAGCCAGCCGCGGATGTCGAACGTCGGGTCGTCCGGTGCCGGCTGGGCGTACACGTGGTCGTAGACGCCCTGCCACTCGGCCACGTACTGCCGGCCGAGCTCCGCGCCGCCGGCCGCCACGGCCTCGTTGCGGCGCGGCATCACGTACGCGGTCCGGGTCCGGGTCCCGTCCGCGTGCTCGTCGACGAGGACCGCCGAGCGTTCGACGCCGGGGTGGGCGTCCAGGGCCCGCTCCAGCGCGCGCAGGCTCTCCTCGGTGACGGCCTCCCGGCCGTTCCGTACGGTCGGCGTCCCCGGGACGGGAGCGGACATGTGCGTCTCCTTTTCCGGCCGGGCGGGCCCGCTGCGGGTGCCCCGGCGAATAACAGGTGGCGGTGTGTTACCGGCCGGACCGGCCGGTCAACGGACCGGTAAAAGGCCGGTCGACAGGATTGGCGCACATGCTAACCGGCGGATTTCCCGCCCGGAAGGCATCCCGGCGGTGTTCCGCGGCGAACCGGGCGTCCGGTCAACACCCGCTTTTCCACTCCTGGTTGCACGGCCCAATGCGTACCCAGGTTGGACGACCGGTCCCCGACGGCGCTGGTAGCGTCCTCGCCGACCGATGCCCTGGGTGAGGGGCAGCCTGCCGCGGAACCATTACCGTCGGGGTGAGACTGAATTGTCGGACAACGTCATTGGTGAAACCCCGGCATGGGGTCCCGCACTCATAGAGGAATTGCAGCGGACGCTGCTGTCGGAAACGTCGCCCTTTCCCTGCACCTTCGCCGTGGCCGGAACGAAGCGGGACACCCTGCGCTACGGTTTCGTCGAATCGCTGGACGACGAGGAGAGCTGGGCGCCGCTGGGCGACCTCCTCACCGAGTACCTCGGGCAGTACCGCGAACTCGGCCGGGAGACCTCGCTGATCGTCTTCTTCCGGCCGGACGGGGTGACCCGGACCCTGGAGCGGTACCGCGAGCGGTTCTGGGCGGTCCTCCAACACCTGCACGACCACGACCGCGAGCCCTGGCCGGCGGAGGTGCCGCAGGACACCGAGGACCCGTGGTGGGAGTTCGGCTTCGGCGGCACGTCCATCTTCGTGGTCTGCAACACCCCCGCGCACGTGCTGCGCCGCAGCCGGCACAGCCCCGCCTTCTTCATCACCTTCCAGCCGCGCTGGGTCTTCGAGGAGCTGGGCGCCGACACCCCGCCCGGCGCGGCGGCGCGGCGGACCATCCGCAAGCGGCTGAGCCGCTACGACGCCGTCGAGGCCGCGCCCGAACTGGGCTCCTACGGCGACCCGGACAACCGCGAGTGGCGGCAGTACTTCCTCGCCGACGAGCCGGGGGCCGAGCAGGAGCCCGGGACCGCGGCCCGCTGCCCGTTCCGGCACGGCGGCGGGCCCGAGGTCCCCGCGGGTCAGGCCACCGGCCGGGACAGCACCAGCCGCTTGACGCCGAAGATGGTCGGCGACTCGTAGAACACCGGGGGCTCGGCGAACCGGGGCTCCGGGCAGCGCTCCAGCAGCCGGGACAGCGCGATCCTGGCCTCCATCCGGCCCAGCGGCGCCCCGATGCAGAAGTGGATGCCGTGCCCGAAGGACAGGTGGGGGTTGGGGCTGCGCGTGACGTCGAAGGTCTCCGGGTCCGCGAACTGCCGCTCGTCGTGGTTGGCGGACAGCACCCAGGAGGCGACCATCGTGTCCGCCGGGATGTCCACCCCGCCCAGGATGGTCTCCCGGGTGGTCAGCCGGTACGCCAGCGGGGCCGGCGGGCTGAAGCGGAGTACCTCCTCCAGCGCCGCGGGCACCTTCTTCGGATCCGCCCGCAGTGCGGCCAGGGCCTCCGGGTTGTCGTTCAGGCAGAGCAGGCTGTTGCCCAGGAGCAGGGTGGTGCTGATGTGCCCGGCCAGCAGCAGCATCAGCGTGATGGTGAACACCTCGCTCTCGCTCAGCCGTTCACCCTCCACCTCCGCGGCCACCAGCCGGCTGAGCACGTCGTCCGACGGGTGCCGCCGCCGGTGCGCCGCGTGGCCGAGGACGTACGACTCCATCTCCAGCAGCAGGTGGTTCATCGCGTCCGGCACCTGGAGGCGCGCCGAGTCCACCGCGCCGGTGTCGTGGTGCGCCGAGACCAGCGCGTCGGCCCAGCCCCGGAACATGGCGTGGTCCGCGGCCGGCACGCCCAGCAGCTCCGCGATCACGGTCACCGGCAGCGGGTTGAAGAACGCCTCCACCATCTCGACCTCGTCGCGGCCCGCCATCGCGTCCAGCAGCCGCGCCGTGATCTCCTCGATCTTGCCCTCCAGGGCCAGCACCGCGCGCGGCGTCAGCGCCTGGGAGACCAGCTTGCGCAGCTTGCCGTGGCGCGGCGGGTCGGTGACGCTCAGGTGGCCCTTGAGGAGGTTGGGCACCGTGCGCTCGCCCTCCGGGGTGCGCACGGTGACCGGAGCGGCCGGAACCAGCCGGCCGAAATCCGAGGAAAAGGTTTCCGCGTCCTTCAGCATCCGCTGCGTCTCGGCGAATCCGAAAACCTGGTAGGTGCCGGTCGCCTCGTCGCGCAGCACCGGATTCTCCCGGCGGTTCGCGGCCAGCCAGCCGCGCAGCGCCCGGCCGCCGTCCGCCGTACCGGGGGGTGGGCCGGTCACGGTTTCGGTCATGCGTTCCACACCTTTCCACTTCGATTCCCGCGCGCCCGGTTCAGGTTCCCGGCCGGCGCAGCCACCATAACCGTCCGCCGCTCCCCGGCACACCACCGAGGGACGTCAACTCCGGGTGGAGCAAGGGGGTTACAACCCTGGTTGGACGACGTCCGTCCGCAATGCTGGTTGAATTTCCGGCGCTTGAGGCCGCGCGCGAGGAGTGACGCGAGAAGCGTCGCGCGGAGTGTTTCGCGAGGAGTGTTCGCGAGGAGTGCGCCGCCCACCGGTGCCGAAGCCTCCCTGCCCCCGGTAGATGGACCACGAAAGGGAAAACGCATGAGCCCCGTCTCGCGCATCAGGAGCACCCCGGACGACCCGAATGGAATTGTCCGCCAATACGCGGCGAACGCTCCCTTCCGCAGCGCGACGTCGGAAGAAATGGTCAACCACGACAATCCCTTCCGCCGCCCGGTCCGGCCGCACGACCTCGGATTCCTCGACTACGGCGAGCCGCTGCCCGCCGCCGAGGCGCTGCGCCTGCGCGGCCTGCTCGGCCACCGCATGCTCCGTACCGTCTACGACGCCGACCTCCTCTTCCTGCCCGCCGGCGGCGACGACCACCCCAGCCAGAAGGACGCCACCGCCTTCCGGAGCGCGGAGAACCGGATCCTCGGCCGGAAGGCGGCCGTGGTCCTGGAGGACCACCTCTTCTCCTGGCTGGACGAGGACCGCCCCGAGCCCGCCGGCACCGGCGTCGACGCCCTCGTCCGGTACGTCCAGGGCACCCTGGAGGAGCGGCTCGCCCGGCCCGGCCGGGCGCTGGAGGTCGCGGCGGGCTGCCGACACCCGCGCGAGGCGGCCCTGTTCTCCCTCGTCCAGCTGACGGCCACGCACCCCGCGGCGCTCGGCGCCGTCGGCCGCAACCTGCTCGGCGACTACGACGCCGCCCACCCCGCGCTGCGCGGGCTGCTCCTCGACGACTACCGCGACCGCGCCGGCCGCGCCCCCCTCTACCGGCAGCTGCTGGCGGCGGCCGACCTGAGCGCCGAGCCGTACGCCTACTGGCAGTTCCTCCTCTCCTCGGCGCTCGGCACCGCCAACCACCTGCACCGGGTCGCGTACGACCACGAGCGGTTCGGCGAGTTCCTGGGCGCCTGGACCCACCACCGCCTGGACGAGGCGGCGACCGCCCCCGCCCGCGCCGGCCTGGTCCGCGAGGGCCTCGGCATCGAGCACCCCGCGTACTTCGCCGACGCTCCCCGCCCGTCCGCCGACGAGGTGGGCACGCTCGTCACCGCCCTGGTGGGCCCGCTCGCGGACCGGTACGGCGAGGAGGCCGTCACCGCCTTCCGCCGCGGCTTCGAGGACGCCCGCCGGCTCGCCGCCGTCCACGACGAGGACCTGGCCGTCCAACTCGACTGGGCCGACCGCCTCGACGAGTACCGGGTCAAGGCCGAGAAGCTCGACGCCCTCATCCGCGAGCGGAACATCGAGGTCGACCTGGAGACCTTCGTCGAGTCCCACGAGGAGACCTCCACCACCCACGTCCACGACGACCACAGGCTCGTCGTCGTCGAGGTCGGCCAGATGCACTTCTGGAACAACGTCAACCAGCAGATCCCCATGAACGAGGGCGACAAGCTGCTCATCCCGGCCGAGCGCCTGCACGGCTCGATGGTCCTCTCCGGCACCTGCACCTACCACCAGCCCGTCATCGCCGAGGGGCTGCTCGCCCAGGTCTGACGAGCCCTCAGACCGCCCGCCCCCACCGCCCGGCCACTGCTCGAAGGACTTCCGGTGACACTTCCGGTGACAGAAGACTCGGTGACTGAAGACTCGGTGACTGAAAAACAGGGCGGCGACCGCTACCGCGTCGTCGTCAACGACGAGGAGCAGTACGCCCTCTGGCCGGCGGACCGCGACAACGCGCCCGGCTGGCGCGACGAGGGCACCACCGGCACCCGCGAGGACTGCCTGCGCCGCGTCGAGGAGGTCTGGACCGACATGCGCCCGGCGTCGCTGCGCCGGCGCATGGACGGCCCGGCGCCGGACGGGACGGTGTGACGATGGCCCCGGACCCCACTTCAGGGCCGGACCGCGACCGGATCGCCGTCATCGGCTTCGCCGGCCGCTACCCCGGCGCCGACTCCGCCGCCGCCTTCTGGGAGCTGCTCCGCGAAGGGCGCGAGGCGCACACCGAGTTCACCCCGGAGCGGCTGCGGGCCGCCGGCGTCCCCGATGACCTGCTCGACGACCCGCGGCTGGTCCGCCGCCGGCCGGTGGTGGACGGCGTCGAGGAGTTCGACGCCGCCTTCTTCGGCTACACCCCCCGCGAGGCCGAACTCCTCGACCCACAGCAGCGGTTGTTCCTGGAGTGCTCCTGGGAGGCCCTGGAATCGGCCGGCTGGGACCCCTCACGCTTCGACGGCGCCATCGGCGTCTACGGCGGCGGCGGACCCACCTCGTACTGGCAGCGCCACCTCGCCGCCGACCCCCGCTACCTCCGCGAAGTGGGGGACTTCCAGGCACTGCTGGGCAACGAGAAGGACTTCACGGCACCCCGCGTTTCGTACAAGCTCGACCTGCGCGGCCCGAGCGTCAGCGTGCTCAGCGGCTGCTCCTCCTCCCTCGTCGCCGTCCACCTCGCCGCGCAGAGCCTGCTCGACGGCGAGTCCGACATGGCCCTGGCCGGCGGTGCCACCGTCTACTTCCCCCAGCACGCCGGCTACGTGCACACCCCCGGCGGCGTCAACTCGCCCGACGGACACTGCCGGGCGTTCGCCGCCGGAGCCGCCGGGACCGTGCCCGGCGACGGCGTCGGCGTGGTGCTCCTCAAGCGGCTGGAGGACGCGCTCGCCGACGGTGACCGGGTACACGGCGTCCTGCTGGGCACGGCCGTCAACAACGACGGCGCCCTCAAGGCCGGCTTCACCGCGCCCAGCGTGCGCGGGCAGGCCGACGTGATCACCGAGGCGCTGGCCGTCGCCGGCGCCGAGCCCGAGACCGTCTCGTACGTCGAGACCCACGGCACCGGCACCCCGCTCGGCGACGGCATCGAAGTCGCCGCCCTCACCGAGGCGTTCGGCACCGAGAAGCGCGGCTACTGCACCCTCGGCACCCTCAAGCCCAACATCGGGCACACCGACACCGCCGCCGGCGTCCTCGGGCTGATCAAGGTGCTCCTCGCGTTCCGCCACGAGGAGATCCCGCCGGCCCTGCACAGCGACGCCCCGCACCCCGACATCGACTTCCCCGCCACCCCCTTCCGTATCAGCCCCCGGGCCACTCCCTGGCCCCGGACCGGCGAACCCCGGCGGGCCGGCGTCAGCTCCTTCAGCGTCGGCGGGACCAACGCCCACGTCGTCCTGGAGGAGCCGCCCCCGGCACCCGAACCGGCCGGAGCCCCCGGCGGCCCCGAGCTCCTGACGCTCTCCGCCCGGACCCCCACCGCCCTCCAGCGCTCCGCCGAGGCCCTGGCCGAGGTGCTGCGCGCCGACGACGCCCCCGCCCTCGCGGACGCCGCCCACACCCTGCGCGCCGGCCGCCGGGCCTTCCCGCACCGCATGACCGTCGTCGCCCGCGACCGGAACGACGCGGCGGCGGCCCTCGACGGCACCGGCATCACCCCCGTCACCGTCGGCCACGCCGACCCGGCCGCGCCCGACCCCGCCCTCGCATTCCTCTTCCCCGGGCAGGGCAGCCAGCGCGTCGGCATGGGCCGCGGCCTGTACGCCACCGAGCCCGCCTACCGGGCCGTCGTCGACGAGTGCGCCGAGACCCTCACGCCACTGCTCGGCGAGGACCTCCGCGCCGTGCTGTTCCCCGCCGCCGACCCGGAGGGCGCCGCCGAGCGCCTGACCAGGACCCGGCTCGCCCAGCCCGCCCTCTTCGTCACCCAGTACGCGCTCGCCCGGCTGCTGGAGACGTGGGGCGTGCGCCCGGCGGCCATGCTGGGCCACAGCATCGGCGAGTTCACCGCCGCCTGCCTGGCCGGCGTGCTGACCCTGCCCGACGCCCTCCGCGTCGTGGCCCGCCGCGGCGAACTCGTCGACCGCTGCGCCCCCGGCGCCATGGCCGCCGTGCCGCTCCCCGCGGACCGCGTCCGCGAACTCATCGCCCCGGACCGGGTGTTGACCGTCGCCGTCGTCAACGCGGCCGACCAGACCGTCGTCTCCGGCCCGGCGGACGCCATACAGGAGTTCGTGGGACGGCTGACCGCCGACGGGACCGACGCCCGGACCCTGCACACCTCGCACGCCTTCCACTCCCCGGCGATGGACCCGGCCGTCGCCGAGTTCACCGCCACCGTCGCCGGCGTACGGCTCAACCCGCCCGCCGTCCCGTTCCTCTCCTGCGTGACCGGCACCTGGATCACCCCGGAGCAGGCCACCGACCCCGGCTACTGGGGCCGCCAGCTGCGCGAACCCGTCCTCTTCGCCAACGCCCTGCGGACCCTGCGCGAGGAGCCGGGCGGCCTGCCGCTGGAGGTGGGGGCCGGCAACACCCTGCGGACCCTGGCCTCCCGTGACGCCCGCCCCGGACAGGCCCCCGTCATCCCCACCCTCGGCACGCACCACGACGCCCCCGACGCCGCGCCCGTCCTGGAGGCCCTCGGCCGGCTGTGGACCCGCGGCGTGCCCGTCGCGGCGCCCGACGCCGGCGCGGGCCCCCGCCGCCGGGTGCCGCTGCCCACGTACCCCTTCGAACGGCAGCGCTACTTCGTCGACCCCCCGGCGGCGCCGGCCGCCGTACCGGCCGCCCCCGCGCCGGAGCCGTCGGCCGAGGCCGCGCCGGCGGCGGAGGAGGCGCCCGTGCTCACCGGGTACGCCCGCCCCGACCTGCCCACCCCCTACACCGCGCCCCGCACGCCCCTGGAGGAGACGGTCGCCGGTGTCTGGCAGGAGGTCATGGGCGTCACCCCGGTCGGCGCGCACGACAACTTCTTCGACCTCGGCGGGCACTCCCTGATGGCAGCCCAGGTCGTGGCCCGGCTACAGGCCGTCCTGCCGGTCACCCTCACCGTGACCGACCTGCTCGCGGAGACCCAGACGGTGGCCGGCACGGCCGCGACCGTCGAACGGCGGCTGCACGAGAAGCTCGCCGCCATGTCGGACGACG
Organism: Streptomyces huiliensis; assembly: GCF_020037025.1. Classification (GTDB taxonomy): domain Bacteria; phylum Actinomycetota; class Actinomycetes; order Streptomycetales; family Streptomycetaceae; genus Streptomyces; species Streptomyces huiliensis. Next base: position 20,838 of record NZ_JAIQLH010000145.1, read on the forward strand.
ACGCCGCCCGGCTCCTGTCGGAATAGCGGACGACGCGGTACCTAGCGGAGGTTGACGCTCACATGGCCCCACCCGGCCCCCTCGCCGACGACGCGGCGAAGCTGTCCGCGACCAAGCAGCGCCTGCTGGAGAAGTGGCTGGCCGGCGGCGGCCGGACGGCCGGCCCCACCGTCCCCCGCCGCGCCCGGCCGGACTGCGCCGTGCTGTCGTTCGCCCAGGAACGCCTCTGGTTCCTGGCCCAGTTGCACCCCGGCAACCCGTACCACAACATGGTCGAGGCCATCCGGCTGCGCGGGCCCCTCGACCGGGACGCCCTGCGCCGCTCCCTGGAGCACCTGATGGACCGGCACGAGGCCCTGCGTACGGTCTTCGACGTCCACGACGGCGAACCGCGGCAGCTCTTCCCGGCCCGGCAGCCGCTCGCCCTCGCCGAGGGCGCGCCGCCCGCGCCCGGCGAGGACCTGGCGGAGCGGCTGCGCCAGGTGTCCCAGCGGCCGTTCGACCTGACCCGCGGGCCCCTGATCCGTTTCGACCTCACGCCGCTGGGACCGGACGAGCACGTCCTGATGGTGACGATGCACCACCTCGTCGGCGACGGCATGTCCATGGGCATCCTCTTCCGTGAGCTCTACGCCTGCTACGAGGCCGCCGCCGCGGGCCGCCCGTTCCCGGCGCTGGCCGAACAGCCTGTCACCTACGGCGACTTCGCCGAGTGGCAGCGCGGCCTGCTGCGCGGCCCGGAGCTGGAGCGGCGGCTCGCCCACTGGCGGGACGTCCTCCGCGAGCCGCTGCCGAACCTCGACCGGCTCGCCGACCGGCCGCGCCGCGGCGCCACCAGCCTCCAGGCCGTCAGCCGGGCGTTCCGGCTCTCCGCCGAGGTCTCCGACGGGCTCCGCACGCTCGCCCGCGAGCACCAGGCGACGCTGTTCATGGTCCTGCTGGCCGGTTTCAAGACCCTGATGCACCGGCGTACCGGCGGCACCGACATCGTCACCGGTTCCGTCGTGCACGGCCGCGACCTGCCCGAGACCGAGCACCTCGTCGGCTTCTTCGCCAACACCCTCGCCCTGCGCGCCGACCTGTCCGGCGACCCCTCGTTCACCGACGTCCTGGACCGGGTGCGGCGGATGTGCCTGGAGGCGTACGCCCACCGCGACACCCCCATCGAGGTGCTGGCGGCCGAGCTCCGCCCGGGCCGCAACCACGGCGACAACCCGCTGTTCCAGGCGGCCGTGGTGGAGGAGAACGTGGCCGGCACGGCGCGGATGGGCGACCTGGAGGTGGGCGCCTTCGACTTCGGCCTGGACACCTCGGAGTTCGACCTGGTGCTGCACTACTGGGAGACGGACGGACGCGTCGAGGGCGGCGTCCGGGCGAGCGCCGACCTGTTCGACCCGGAGTCGGTGGACCGGTTCACGGCCGAGCTGGAGGCCCTGTTCGCCGCCGTCCTCGCCGACCCCGGCCGCCCGGTCTCCGCGCTGCCGCTGCCCGCCGCCCCGGCCCCCGCCGCCGTCCCCGAGCCGGAGCCCGTGGCCGCGACGGAGACGGCGTCCGGCGGGACGTCGGACCTCACCCCCACCGAGCGCGAGGTGGCCGCCGTCTGGCGGGAGGTCCTGGGCCTCCGCGAGATCGACCCCGACGAGGACTTCTTCGAGGCCGGCGGGCACTCCCTGCGCGCCGTCCGGGTCCTGCTCCGGCTGCGCGAACGGCTGGGCGTGGACCTGCCGGTGCAGGTCTTCTTCGAGGCCCGGACGGTCTCGGCGCTGGCCGCCGTCTTCGACCGGGCCCGCAACGCGGGCGCCGAGCCGGCGGAGGACTCCCAGGACGCCGCGGCCCTGACCGCCGACGCCATCCTCGACCCCGACATCACCTGCGCGGACAGCGCCCCGCACGACCCCCGCCGCACGGCCGGCCCCGAGCACGTCCTGCTCACCGGCGCCACGAGCTTCCTCGGCGCCCACCTCCTCGCCCGGCTGCTGGACCGCACCACCGCCCGCGTCCACTGCCTCGTCGAGGCCGACGACCCGGCCGAGGCCGCCGACGCCCTGGAACGAGCCCTGGCCCGGTACGGCGTCACCGTCCCGTGGGAGCGGATCACGCCCCTCCCCGGCAGCCTCCGCGAACCCCGGCTCGGCCTGTCGCCCATCGCCTTCGCCCGGCTCGCCGCCACGGTCGACGTCATCCACCACGCCGGCTGCGACGCCCATCTCGCGATGCCGTACGCGGAGTTGCGAGCGGCCAACGTCGGCGGCACCACCGAGGTACTGCGGCTGGCCGCCCGCGACCGGGTCAAGGCCGTGCACTACGTCTCGTCCCCGGGCGTCCTCTTCGACCGCGACGCCGCGCCGGGCGGCCCGCTGGCCCCGGACGGCCGGGTGCCGGCCGACCGCGTCCTCCCGTCAGGCTACGTCCGCACCCGTTGGGCCGCCGAGGAGCTCGTCGACGCGGCCCGCGCCCGCGGCGTCCCCGTCTCCGTCTACCGGCCCGGCCGGCTCGGCGGCGACTCCACGACCGGCGTCGGCGACCCCGACTCCGCCTTCGGCCGGTTCCTCGGCGCCTGTATCCGGCTCGGCGCCGTACCCGCCTACGGGCCGGACGCCGACTTCGACCTCGCCCCCGTCGACTACGCCGCCGCAGCGCTCGTGCAACTGGCTCTGAAAGCGGACGCGTTGGGCGGTACCTATCACCTCGCCCACCCGGTGCGCACCCGGTTCGCGGCCGTCGTCGAGCGGCTGCGCGCCGCCGGGCACGCGTTGACGGAGACCGACCCGGAGGAGTGGTCGCGCGCGGTGGCGGCCGACGTCCTGGAACCGGGCGTCGACGGCGATGAGTCCGTCGCCTCGGTGGCCGCCCTGGCCGGCGCCTCCCGGGGCATGCCCGGCTTCGGCAGCCTCCGCCTGGACGTCGCCGGCACCCTCCGCGCGCTCGCCGGCGCCGTCCCCTGCCCGCCCATGGACGGACCGCCGCTGGACCGCTACCTCGACCACCTCGCCGGCGCGGACCCGCTGCCGTCGCCCGCCGGCTCCCGCACGGACCCGCTGCCGCCCGCCGGCTCCCGCACCCCCGGAACGGAGATCGCCATATGAGCGCCCAGAACGCCGAGGCCACGGTGGCGGGCCCGCGGCTGCCCCTCCTGTCCGGGGGAGCGGCCGGCGCGCCGGAGGCGGCCCCGCTGCACCTGGACGGCGCGCGGTGGCGGACGATCACCGAGCGCGCCGCCGACCGGGGGCTCACCCCCGCCGCCGTCCTCGCCACCGCGTTCACCGAGGTCCTCGCCCTGTGGTCGAAGGACCCCGCGTTCGCCCTCCGGTGGCGGGACGCGGCCGGCGGCCGGACGGTCACCGTCGACGCGGCCCCCGAGGGCACCTTCCTCGACCGGGCCCGGCGCCGCGCCGCCGCCCCGGACGCCGCGGGCACGCCCGTCCCCGCCGTGGAGTTCGCCGACGAGCTCGGCGGCCCGGCCGCGCCCCACCCGGACCCCGTGCCGCCCGTCCTCGCCCTGCGGATCAGGACCGCCGCCGACGGCGTGACCGCCGTCTGGGAGACCGCCCCCGGCGCCCTGCCCGCCGGCATGGCGGAGGACATGGCCCACTCCTGGTCCGCGCTGCTCGCCGCGCTGGAGGAGGGTGCGGACGCCTGGACGGCGCCCGGCTCCCCGGTCCGGCTGCCCGCCGCCCAGGAACGCGCCCGCGCCGAGGTCAACGCCACGGCCGCGCCCGTCCCCGAGGGTCTGCTGCACGAGGCCGTGGGCCGCGCCGCCACCCGTCACCCCGAACGCACGGCCGTCGTCGCGGGCGGCCGACGACTCACGTACGCCGAACTGACGTCCCGCACCCGGCGCATCGGCCGCCGCCTCCGCGAACTCGACGTCCGATCGGGCCACTTGGTCGCCGTCTGCATGGAGAAGGGCTGGGAGCAGCCCGTCGGCATCCTCGGCGTCCTGGAGTCCGGCGCCGCCTGGGTGCCGATCGACCCCGCCCTGCCGGCCGAACGCCGGGAGTACGTCCTGAAGACGACCGAGGCCCGGATCGTCCTCACCCAGCGGTCGGTGGCCGGCCGCTGCGTCTGGCCCGTCGGCGTCACCGTCCTCGCCGTCGACGACGACGCGGAGTGGGAGGGCGTGGACGACGGGCCGCTGGAGCCCGCGCAGACCCCCGCCGACCCGGCGTACGTCCTGTTCACCTCCGGCTCCACCGGTCGCCCCAAGGGCGTCGTGGTCCCGCACCGCGGCGCGCTCAACACCGTCCTCGACGTCAACGCCCGCTACGGCGTCACCTGCGAGGACCGCTTCATCGGCCTGTCCGCCATGAGCTTCGACCTGTCCGTCTGGGACCTGTTCGGCGCGCTCTGCGCCGGTGCCGCCCTGGTCCTGCCCGACCCGGGCGCCGAGCGGAACCCCGCGCACTGGCTCGACCTCGTCCGCCGCGAACGCGTCACCACCTGGATGGGCGCGCCCGCCCTCTTCGAGCTGTTCTGCGAACAGGTCGAGCAGGACGACGAGCCGTGGGCCGACTCGCTGCGGCTGCTCATCCTCGGCGGCGACTGGATCCCGCTCTCCCTGCCCGGCCGCGCCCGGGACATCGCCCCCGACGTCCGCTTCGTCGGCCTCGGCGGCAACACCGAGGCGTCCGTCCTCTCCACCACCTACGACGTGGAGACCGTCGACCCGGCCTGGACCAGCATCCCGTACGGCAAGCCGCTCACCAACCAGACCGTGCACGTCCTCGACGCGGCGCTGCGCCCCCGGCCCGTCGGCGTCCCCGGAGACCTGTACATCGGCGGCACCGGCGTGGCGCTCGGCTACTGGCGTGATCCCGAGCGCACCGCCGCCGCCGTCCTCACCCACCCGGAGACCGGCGAACGCCTCTACCGCACCGGCGACCTGGGCCGCTTCCTGCCGGACGGGAACGTCGAGTTCCTGGGCCGGGAGGACTTCCAGGTCAAGGTGGACGGCCACCGCATCGAGCTCGGCGAGATCGAGACGGCGTTGCGCGCCCACCCGGCGGTCGACGCGGCCGTCGTCGTCGCGCTGCCCCGGCTCGACGGCGAGCCCGGCCACCGGGCCCTCGCCGGGTACGTCACCCCCGCCGGCGCCGTCCGCCCGGAGCCCGACGCCCTCCGCGCGCACCTCGCGGAACGGCTGCCGGCCTACCTGTGCCCCGCCCACCTGACCGTGCTGGAGACGCTGCCGCTCACGGCCCACGGCAAGGTGGACCGCACGGCGCTGCCCGCCCCCGGCGAGAAGCCGGCCGGCACCGCGGCCGACGCCCCGCGCACCCCGCTGGAGGCCCGACTCGCCGCGCTGTGGTCGGAGATCCTCGGCGTCGACCGGGTCGGCGTGCACGACACCTTCTTCGAGCTGGGCGGCAACTCGCTGCTGGGGATCCGGGTGATGAACCGGCTGCGCGAGCAGCTGGGCGTCGACGCCGACCCGCACAGCATCTTCCGCCACCGCACGGTCGCCGAACTCGCCCTGGCCGTCGAGGGGGAGCGGGCCGGCGCCGCCGGGCACACCGGGCTGCCCGCCGTCCGCCCCGAACCGGCCGCCGCCCACGAGCCGTTCCGCCTCACCGACCAGCAGCAGGCGTACTGCGTCGGCCGCACCGGCGCCCTGTCCTCCGGCAACGTCTCGGCCCACATGTACCTTGAGTTCGAGGGCGAGGGCCTCGACCGGGACCGGTTCGAGCGGGCCTGGCGGCGGGTGATCGACCGCCACCCCATGCTGCGGGCCGTCGTCCTGCCCGACACCATGGAACAGCGCGTCCTGGAATCCGTACCGCCGTACGAGATGCCGGTGGCGGACCTCCGCGCCGCCGACGAGGACGGCGTACGCGACGGCCTGGCCGCGATCCGCGAGCGCTACTCGCACGAGGTCCGGCCGGTGGACACCTGGCCGCTGTTCGACGTCGTGGTGGCCGAGCTGCCCGCCGGCCGGTCCCGGGTGCACTTCAGCGTGGACGCCCTGTGCTGCGACTTCGCCAGCATCCGGATCCTCTTCGACGACCTGTCGCACGCCTACGCCGACCCGGAGGCGGACCTCGCCCCGCCGCCCATGACCTACCGGGACTACGTCCTGGCCACCGCCGGCCTCGACCGCACCGAGCAGCACCGGAGGTCGGCCGCCTACTGGGAGGAGCGGCTCCGGACGCTGCCGCCGGCCCCGCGGCTGCCCATGCTCCGTAGCCCGGAGTCGGTCACCGAACCCCGGTTCGTCCGCCGCTCGGTGCGCATCCCCGCCGCACGCTGGGACCGGCTGGTCGCCCGAGCCGGCGAGGCCGGCCTGACGCCGGCCGGCCTGCTGCTCGCCGCGTACGCCGAGGCCCTGGCGCCCTGGGCCCAGGAGCCCCGCTTCACCCTCAACGTCACCAACCTCAACCGGCTCCCCGTTCACCCCGAAGTGGACGGTACCGTCGGCGAGTTCGCGTCCTTCGCGCTCGTCGAGGTCGACGCCTCCGGCGGCGACGGCTTCGCCGCGCGTGCCCGCAGGACCCAGGAGCGGCTGTGGAACGACCTCAGCCACTCCTACGTCAGCGGCGTGCACCTGCTGCGCGAACTCATGCGGCAGCGCGGCGGGTTCGACGGTGCCCTGATGCCGATGGTGTTCACCAGTGCCGTACCGCTGGCCGGCGGTACCGCCGGGCTGCTGGGCGGGCTGCTCCGGCAGGTCGGGGGCATCACCCAGACCCCGCAGGTGTGGATGGACCTGCTGACCGAGGTACAGGACGGCGACCTCGTCGTCAACTGGGACGTCCAGGAGGCCCTGTTCGACCCCACACTGGTCGATGAGGTGTTCGCCGGCTTCGGCGGGCTGCTGGAGCGGCTGGCCGACGCCGACGACGCCGGCGCCTGGACCGCGCCGGATCCGCTGCCGCCGGCCACCCGGCTCTCCCTGGCGGGACTCGGCGACGGCGGCACCCGCGAGCTGCCCGACCGCCTCGTCCACGACGCCTTCCGCGAGCAGGCGGCCCTGCGGCCCGACACCCCGGCTGTGATCGCAGCCGACCGCACCCTCACCTACGCCGAACTCCACCGCGAGGCGAGCCGCGTCGCCCACTGGCTGCGGGCAAGGGGCGCGGCGCCCGGCCGGCCCGTCGGCATCGTCCTCGACAAGGGCTGGGCCCAGATCGTCGCGGCCTACGCCGTCCTCTACGCGGGCGCGCCCTACCTGCCCGTCGACCCGGACGCCCCCGCCGAGCGGACGCGCGCCCTGCTCGACCGCTGCGGCGCCGGCCTCGTCCTCACCCGCGGGGGCCTGGCCGACAAGGCGGCCGGACGGGAGGCGCTCCTCCTCGACGAGCCGCTCCCGGCGGACGTACCGGACACCGCCGAACCGCCCGCGCCCGCCGCGACCCCGTCCGACCTGGCGTACGTGCTGTTCACCTCCGGCTCCTCCGGCCGCCCGAAGGGGGTGATGACCGAGCACCGCGGCGTCGTCAACGCCCTGCGGGAGACCGTCGAGGAGTTCGGCGTCTGCCCCGGCGACCGGGTGCTCGCACTCACCGCGCTCCACCACGACATGTCCGTCTTCGACGTGTTCGGGGTCCTCGGCGCCGGCGGGACGCTGGTGATGCCCGAGGCCGCGCAGCGCCGCGAGGCCGCGCACTGGGCGCGGCTGCTGGCCGGCCACCGGATCACGCTCTGGAACTCCGTCCCCGCGATGATGGAGATGCTCCTGGAGCACCTGGGCCCCGACCTCGGCGTCCTGGAACCGCTGCGGCTGGCCTTCCTGGGCGGCGACTGGCTGTCCGTACCCGCCGTCCGCCGGCTCACCGAGGAGGCGAACGTGGAGGTGGTGAGCGTCGGCGGCCCCACCGAGACCACGCTCTGGAACATCCGGCACCGCGTCCGCCGGCTGGAGCCGGGCCGGCGCACCGTCCCGTACGGCACGCCGATCGCCAACACACGCTACCGCATCCTCGACGAGCGGCTGCGCGACCGGCCGGTCTGGGCGACGGGCGAGATGTACGTCGCGGGCGTCGGCCTCGCGCGCGGCTACTGGGACGACCCCGAGCGCACCGCCGCCGCCTTCCTCACCCACCCGGAGACCGGCGAACGGCTGTACCGCACCGGCGACTTGGGCCGCTTCCTGCCGGACGGGACGATCGAGTTCGTCGGCCGCGCCGACTTCCAGATCCAGGTGGGCGGCCACCGGATCGAGCCCGGCGAGGTGGAGGCGGCGCTCCTGACCCACCCGGACGCGGCCGCCGCCGTGGTCACCGGGCGCCGCACGGCCGGCGGGCCCGGCCACCGGGGCCTGACCGGGTACGTCGTCCCGGCCACCGGCGCCGACCGGGACGGGCTGCCGGACCGGCTGCGCGCCCACCTGCGCGGCACCCTGCCAGGACACCTGGTGCCGTCCGCGTTCGTCCTCCTCGACGCGCTGCCGCTCAACGCCAACGGCAAGGTGGACCGGGCCGCCCTGCCCGAACCCGCCGCCGAACCGGCAGGATCCCCGGACGCGCCGCGCTCCGCGGTGGCCGAGGTCTGCGCCGGCGTCTGGGCCGAGGTGCTGGACCACCCGGCCGTCGGTGAGCACGAGAACTTCTTCGCCCTGGGCGGCGATTCGGTGCTCGCCACCCGCATCGTCACCCGGCTCCGGCAGGTCTTCACGTCCGACGGGATCTCGCTGCGGACGCTGTTCCTGTCGCCGACGGTCGCCGGGCTCGCCGAGGCGATCACGGCGGGGGAGGGGGTACCCGGCCGCTCGGAGGCGGTCGCCGGGATCCACCTGCGGGTCTCCCGGATGTCCCCGGAGGAGGTCGCCCGCGAGCTGTCTGCCCGCCGGGGCGTGGTGAAGGACGGTGCGGACGCGTGAAGGTGATGGCCGATCAGAAGCTGCTGCTGCATGAACTCGTCGCCCGTCAGGCCGCGCTGACCCCCGACGTCGAAGCCGTGACGGCCGGCCGGGAGCGGCTCACCTACCGGGAGCTGGACGAGTCCGCCGAGGCGCTGGCCGCGCACCTGCGGCGGCTCGGCGCCGGGCCCGAGACGCCCGTCGGCGTCTGCCTGGGCCGCACCCCCTGGCTCGTGGTCGCCGTCCTCGGCGTGCTCAAGGCCGGGGCGGCGTACGTGCCGCTCGACCCGGCGTTCCCCGCCGACCGCATGGAGTTCATGCTCCGCGACAGCGGCGCGCGGCTCGTCGTCACCGAGGACGCGTACCGCGGCCGGCTGGCGGGCGGCCCCGGCGCGGTGGTGTCGCTGGACCGCGACTGGTCCCGGATCGCCGCCGCGGACCCGGCCCCCGCCTCCGGACCCGACGCCGCCAACCTCGCCTACGTCCTCTACACCTCCGGCTCCACGGGCCGCCCGAAGGGCGTGGCCGTCGAACACCGCAGCGCCGCCGCCTTCGTGGACTGGGCGCTGACCGCGTTCACCCCCCGGGAGCTGCGCCATACGCTGGCCTCCACCTCGCTCTGCTTCGACCTGTCGGTCTTCGAGCTGTTCACCCCGCTGGCGTGCGGCGGGACGGTGGTGCTGGCGGAGACGGTGTTCCACCTGCCGGTGGCCGCCGCCCGGCGGCCCGTCACCCTCGTCAACACCGTCCCCAGCCTCCTCCTGGACCTGCTGGCCTCCGGGCCGCTGCCCGCCTCGGTGCTGACGGTCAACCTGGCGGGGGAGGCACTTCCGGCCACCCTGGCGCAGAAGCTCCACGACACCGGGACCGTGGAACGCGTGCACAACCTGTACGGCCCGACCGAGGACACCACGTACTCCACCTGGAGCCGGGTGCCCCGGTGCTGCGCCAGGCCGCTGATCGGCCGGCCGGTGACGGGGACGGCCGCCTACGTCCTGGACGCGGCCGGGCGCCCGGTCCCGGACGGCGAGGCCGGGGAGCTCTTCCTCGGCGGCGCCGGGCTGGCCCGCGGCTACCTGGGCCGGCCGGGGCTCACGGCCGAACGGTTCGTGCCGGACCCGTTCTCCGGGGCGCCCGGGGCCCGGCTCTACCGGACCGGCGACCTGGCCCGGCGGCTGCCCTCGGGCGAACTCGACTACCTGGGCCGGGCGGACCAGCAGGTAAAGGTGCGGGGGCTGCGGATCGAGCCGGGGGAGATCGAGGGCGTCCTGCTGGAGCGGCCGGAGGTCCGCCGGGCCGCCGTCGTCGCCCGCGGCGCCGCCGCCGACACCGCCGGGTTGGTCGCCTACGTCGAGTGCGACGGAGACCCGGACCCCGCCGTGCTCAGGAAGCACCTGGGAGACCGGCTGCCCTCCTACATGATCCCGTCCGCGTTCGTCCCGATGGCCTCCCTGCCGCTCACCGTCACCGGGAAAATCGACGTCAACGCCCTCCCCACACCCCCCGGCTGACCGGCCGTCGGAAGCGGCGAATTCCAAGGGAACGGGCGGCGGCCGAAATTCACGTCCGCCCTCCGAATAACCGGAAATCGAGTGCTAAACTCGCGGCCACCATGCGCGGTAAGGCTACCCTTACTCGATGAGGCGGCGGCTCGCCGGAAATGAATTCGGAAACGATTGTCAATGCACCGCCCATGGCCCCGCCGACCGCCGCAGCAACCCAACGGAGAGGCTTTAGTGAGCGCCACGGATACCGCGGTGGGCCGGCAGGCCCGCATCGTGCTCATCATCACCGTCGTCGCCTCGGCGCTATTGGTCATCGATATCACTATCGTTTCCGTGGCGCTGCCCTCGATCCAGTCGGACCTCGGCGGTTCACTGGCCGCGCTGCAGTGGATCATCATCGGCTACACGGTCACGTTCGGCGCCTTCCAACAGGCGGCCGGCTCGCTGTCCGACCGGCTGGGCCGCCGGGCGATGTTCATGAGCGGCATCGCCCTGTTCACCCTCTCGTCCCTCGCCTGCGGCCTCGCCCCCAACGCGCTGACGCTCGACCTGGCCCGCGGCGTCCAGGGCATCGGCGCGGCCTTCGTGCTGGCCAACGCGATGCCGCTGATCGCCCAGGTCTACGAGGGCCAGGCCCGCAACATGGCCATCGCCGTCTGGGGCACCACCCTCGGCGCCTGTGGCGCGGTCGCGCCCGTCATCGGCGGCCTGCTGGTCGACCTCACCCAGTGGCGCTACCTGTTCCTGATCAACGTGCCCATCGGGGCCATAGCCCTGTTCCTCTGTCGCACCCGGCTGCCCGCCGACCCGCCGCGCACGTCGCTGTCCGGCATCGACTGGACCGGCGCGGGCCTGCTCGTCCTCACCCTCGGCGTCGTCAACTTCGGCCTGACCCAGGGCGAGGAGCAGGGCTGGGGGAGCGCCGCGACCCTCGCCCAGCTCGGGGTGGGCGTGGTGCTGCTCGCCGGGTTCCTGGTGCTGGAGCGGCGGGTGAAGGCGCCCACGCTCGACCTGTCGCTGTTCAAGGTGCCCACCTTCGTGGCGGCCACCCTGATCGCCTTCTTCTCCCGCTTCGCCACCGTCGGCGGCTCGGTGTACTACATCCTGTACTTCCAGAGCGCCCGGGGGCTCAGCCCGCTGCAGAACGGCCTGCTGATGATGGCCATCTTCGCCCCGCAGCTGGGCATGGGCCTGGTGGCCGGCAAGCTCCAGGCCAAGTACTCGCCGTCGCACATCATCGCCGCGGGCTTCGGCATCCTCGCGGTCGGCGGCCTCGCCATGGCCTGGTCCTTCGACCGCGACACCACCATCTGGGCCGCCCTGCCCGGCCTGCTGCTGTGGGGCGTCGGCGGCGGACTGGCCGGCAGCCCGTCGATGTCCCTCGCCGTGAACGTGGTGCCCAAGCAGCGCGCCGGCATGGCCTCCGGAGCCATCAACAGCCTCTTCATGTTCGGCGCCGGCGCCGGTGCCGCGATCTTCGGCATCCTCTTCCGCGACCGCATCTCCGACAAGGCCGGCGGCGAGGCCGTGCTCGCCGGCGCCGACCACGACGAGATCGTCTCCGCCGCCGCGCAGGGCGACATCTCCCGCGCCCTGGAACACGTCCCCGACGCCGTGACCGGCCAGGTCCGCCGCACCCTGGAGACGGCGGTCTCCGACGGCGCGTCCAACGTGATGACCTGGGCCGCGATCATCTGCGTGGGCACCGCGGCCGTCGCCCTCACCCTCGTCCGCAAGAAGGACCTGCTCACCGGCGCCCCCGAACCGGAGAAGACCCCGGGCAAGGCCGAACCCGAACCGGCCTGAGCCCCCAGCCCGTTCCCCCACGCCAGGAGCCCGCATGACCCCGTCCGGCCGCACCTCCCCGCTGCGCCTCCTGGTCCTGGGCGGCACCGGCTTCGTCTCCGGCGCCGTCGCCCGCGAGGCCGTCGCCCGCGGGCACGACGTCACCTGCGTCGCCCGCGGCACCGGCGGCGAACCGCCCGCCGGGGCCCGGCTGCTGCGGGCCGACCGCGCCACCCCCGGCGCCCTCGACGCCCTGCGCGGTACGGCGTTCGACGCCGCCGTCGAGACCGCCACCCTCGCCCTGCCCTGGGTACGGGAGGCGCTGGCCGCCGTGACCGCCGCGCACTGGACGTTCGTCTCCTCCATCAGCGTCTACGCCGACACCCACACCCCCGGGCAGGACGCCCGCACCGCCCGGCTGCGGCCCGCCCTGCCCGGCGACACCGCCGCCTACGACCCGGCCCGTGACCCCGAGCCGACCCAGGCCAGGTACGGCGGCGTCAAGCTGGCCTGCGAGGACGCCGTCCGGGAGGCGGCCGACGACCGGGCGTTCGTGGTCCGGCCCGGACTGCTCACCGGACCGGGGGACGACGTCGGGCCGTTCGGCTACTGGCCGGTGCGGATGGCCCGCGGCGGGACCGTCGCCGTACCGCCCGCAGTCGGGGAAGCGGGGCTTCCGCTGCCCGCGCAGCTGCTGGACGTCCGCGACCTGGCCGCGTGGATCGTCGACGCGGCGGAGGAGCGGACGGCCGGGACCTTCGACGCCGTCGGCCCTTCGGTCGCGCTGGCGAATCTGCTGGCCGAGGTCGCGGACGCCGTGGGCCGGGAGCCCGAACTCGTCCCGGTGCCCGAGCCCGTCCTCGCCGAGGCCGGCGTCCGGCCGTGGACCGGGCCGCACTCGCTGCCGCTGTGGCCGCCGGGCGAGCTGTACGGCGCGCTCTCCCGGGCCGCGGGTCCCTCCGCCGACGCCGGGCTGCGCACCCGGCCGGTCGCCGACACGGCCCGCGCGGTGCTGGCCGACCGGCTCGGCAGGGCCGCCGGGCGACGGCCACCGGCCGGGCTGACACCCGTCGAGGAGGCGGCGCTGCTGCGCACCATGGGGTGGTGAACAACGGCCCCTGCAACCCCGGTTGCAGGGGCCGATGCCATCCTCGGTTGGCATACATCCGGCCATCGGCGTTGATACGTTCGGGCGCGATTTCGACGCCCCCGCTCCCTCAGACGCCCCTCCTCCCTCAGGAGACGCCGTGGCCTCGGCAGCCCAGCCCCTACCCGCCCCGACGGGCCCCGCCCCGGCGGCACCCGCACCGGCAGGACCGCTCCCCGCGAGGCTCCCCTCGCTGACCGGCCTGCGGTTCGTCGCCGCCTTCGCGGTGTTCGCCGCGCACGCCTACTTCACCTTCTGGTTCGACGGCGTCTGGGAGGGCAACTCCGCGGCCACCTTCGCGCTGATCGTCGCCCGCTCGGGCGTCGCCTTCTTCTTCCTGCTCAGCGGCTTCGTCCTGGCCTGGTCGGCGCGGCCCGGCGACCGGGCGGGCGCCTTCTGGCGGCGCCGCGCGGCGAAGATCTACCCGACGCACGTCGTCACCTGGCTCGCCGCCCTGCTGCTCATCGACTGGGCGGGCGGCCAGACCACCGCCCGGCAGGCCGTCCCCAACCTCTTCCTCGTCCAGTCCTGGTGGCCGGTCTTCGACGTCTACGACAGCGTCAACGGCGTCTCCTGGTCGCTGTCCTGCGAGGCCTTCTTCTACCTGGCCTTCCCACTGCTCATCCCACTCGTCCGGCGCATCCCCGCCGCCCGGCTGTGGACCTGCGCCGGCGCCGCGGCCCTCGCCGTGATCCTGCTGCCCGCCCTCGTCACCGCCGTGACCTCGGCCGAGCCCTCGTTCTACGGGCTGCCCACGACGCTCCACCGCTACTGGGCCGTCTACACCTTCCCGCCCGCCCGCCTGCTGGAGTTCGTCCTCGGCATGCTGCTCGCCCGGGCCCTCGCCGAGGCGGGCGGCACCCGCGTCCGGTTCCGGCACGCCCTGCCCGCCCTCGCGGCGGGCTACCCGCTCGCCATGTACGTGCCGTTCCTGTACGCGATCACGGCCGTCCTGGTGGTCCCGATGACGCTGCTGGTCCTCGCGGGCGCCGGCGCGGACGTCCGCGGGTCCCGTTCGCCGCTGCGGAGCCGGACGGCGGTGTGGCTGGGTAACGTCTCCTTCGCCTTCTACATGGTCCACATGCTCGTCCTCACCTACGGCTACCGGCTGGTGGACGAGGACCGCACCGGCGGCGACGGCTTCCGGGCGCTGCTCGTCGCCGTCCTCCTCGCCGCCTCGGTGGCGGTGTCGTGGGCGATGTACGCGGGGGTGGAGCGGCCGCTGACCCGGCTGCTCGGGTCGGGGCGGCGGCCCTCGAAGGGTTCCGGGACATCCCGGAAGTGAGGAACCGCCCCCGACGGGGGCGGGGGCGGTTCCTGTCCGTGGGGCGCGCCGGACGTCGGGGCGCCGGACGTCGGGGCGCGCCGGGCGCGCTCAGCCGGCCTCCGGCGTCCGCCGGTGGACCGTCCCGTGCGGGTCCTCGCAGTGCCGGCCGCCGCCCGCCTCGCCGGAGCCGACGCCCACCAGCTCACCGGGGGCCTCGCACACCTCCAGCGTCGCGTGGGTGATGCCGTACCCCACGCGGAGGTCCGCCTGGACGGCCGTCCGCACCGCGTGGCAGTCCTCGCCGGGCTCGACCAGGACGTGCGCCGAGAGCGCCACCTCGCCCGAGGTGATCTCCCAGATGTGCAGGTCGTGGACCTCCACCACGCCGTCCTGACGGGCCATCCGGGCGCCCACCTCGTCCGGCTCCATGCCGGGCGGCGCGGCCTCCAGGAAGATCCGCCCCGAGGCGCGGACCAGGGAGATCCCGGACCGCAGCATCAGGGCCACGACGACCAGGGTGGCGATCGAGTCGGCGCGGGTGAAGCCGGTCAGCATGACCACCGCGCCGGCCACCGCGGTGGCGATGAAGCCGTACAGGTCGGTGATGATGTGCTGGAAGGCGCCCTCCACGTTGAGGGAGGAGCGGTTGGCCTTCGACATGCACCACGCGGCGGCGATGTTCACCACCACGCCCGACACGGCCGTCGCCAGCACCAGCCCGCCGCCGACCTCCGGCGGGTCGATCAGCCGCTCGACGCTCTCGTACGCCAGCCAGCCGGAGAGCAGCAGCAGCGTCAGCCCGTTGCCCTGGGCCGAGAGGATCTCCGCGCGCTTCAGCCCGTAGGTGTAACCGCCCTTGGCCGGACGGGCCGCCAGCCGCATCGCGACCAGGGCCAGCACGATGGATCCCGCGTCCGACAGCATGTGGGCGGCATCGGAAATCAGGGCCAGCGAATGCGCGAGGAAAGCGACGACGACTTCCACCGCCATATAGGCGAGGATCAGCCCGAGCGCGATGCTGAGCCATCGGCGGTCCGCGTCGGCGGCCACTCCGTGGCTGTGCCCGCCGTGACCGTGGCCGTGGCCGTGGTGATGCCCATGGCCGTGACTGTGGCCGTGACCGTGGTCGTGGCCGTCATGGGAATCGTGGCGGTGTCCCTCCCCGTCCGCCTTCGTGTCCCCGGCATGCCGGTGCGCCTGCTGCATGAAACCCCCTCGATCCGGGCTGGGCAGGGAAAGTGAAGCGCATTGTTTCCGCGATTTCAAAGGCTGCAATGGAGACGGTTATCAAAAGCGCGCTCCGGTGCGGTAATTTCCCGTTTTCCCGCCCCGTCATTCGGGCACGGGCCGCCTCGTTCGTGGCCGGAAAACGCCGGAGAGGCCCGGAGAACAGCAGGAAACGGCGCCGGGACGGCGGGATCCGGACAGATCACGGGTCCGGCACTCGGCCCGGCACTCGGCCCGGCACTCGGACCGACGCAAGCGAGGCGTCAAACGAACTGCAAGCGAAGCCGTCGACTCTGTGCGCGTGACGCCCGAGAACCCCTTCCCCGGACGTGGGACAGCACCGGACGCGCCCGCCACCACCGCGGCCCCGGCGCCCCGATTCTCTCTGCTGGGCCCGGTCCGCGCGTGGTCCGGAGAAGCCGAGATCGACCTCGGCTCCCCCCAGCAGCGCGCCCTGCTCGCCATCCTCCTCTTACGCCGGGACCAGCCCGTCCCGTGCGACCACGCCGTCCGCGCGCTCTGGGGCGACACCGCCCCCCGCTCGGCCGACACCACCGTACGCACCTACGTGTACCGGCTGCGCCGCATCCTCGGCGACCTCGCCGGCGACGCCCCGGAGATCCGGAAGCAGGGCGGCGGTTACCTGCTCACCGCCGGCGGCGCGACGCTCGACACCGAACTCTTCCGGGACCTCCTG
>NZ_JAIQLH010000146.1 GCF_020037025.1 Streptomyces huiliensis
ACGCTCGACACCGAACTCTTCCGGGACCTCCTGGCGCGAGGGCGCGAGGTCCGGGACCGGTCGGACGCCGGTACCGCCCTCGGACACCTCCGGGACGCCCTCGCACTGTGGCGCGGCACCCCCTTCGGCGACGCGGACACCCCGTACTTCACCGCCGAGCGGGAGCGCTGGGAGCAGCTGCGGTCGGCGGCCACCGAGGAGCTGGCCGCCGTGCAGATCGGCCTCGGCCGGTACGGGGAGGCCGTGGCGATGCTCGAAACGGCCCTCGCCGGACGGCCGTTGTGGGAGAAGCTGTGGGAGCTGCGGATCCGGGCGCTCGCCGGTCTCGGCCGCCGGGCCGACGCCCTGGCCGCCTACCAGGACGCGCGCCGCCTCCTGCACACCGAACTCGGCCTGGAACCCGGCCCCGGCCTGCGCGCGCTGCACCACGGCATCCTCGCCCAGGAACCGCCGGCCCCCGCCGTTCCCCCGGCCGCGCGCTCCGAGGAACTTCCCGCGCCGCCCGCCGACTTCGTCGGCCGGGCCGCCGAACTGGCCGCCCTCACCGAGCGGCTGACGACCCCCGGCGGTCCGGCGGTGCTGGCCCTGACCGGCCCCGCCGGGGTCGGCAAGACCGCCCTGGCCCTCCGCGCCGCGCACGACCTGCGCGCGCACTTCCCCGACGGCCGGCTCTACGCGCGGCTCGCCGCGCCCGACGGCGCCCCGAGGCCACCGGAGGACGTGCTCGGGGAACTGCTGCGGGCCCTCGGCGTCCCGGCCCCCGCGGTCCCCGGCCCGGTGGCCGAACGCGCCGCGCTGTGGCGGCGGATGACGGACGGCAGACGGCTGCTGCTCGTCCTGGACGACGTAGTGGCCGGCGCCCGGCCGGACCCGCTGTTCCCCGTGTCAGCCGGCTGCGCGGTCCTGCTGGCAGGACGCCGCCCGCCCGAGGGCGTGGCGACGGCGGCCCTGGACGGCCTCACCCTGGCGGACGCGTTGCAACTGCTGGGCGCGGTCGTGGGCCACGAGCGGCTGCGGCGCGAGGCCGAGCCGTCCGCCCGGCTCGTCTCCACCTGCGAGTACCGGCCGGGGGCCCTGCGGGCCGCCGCGGCCCGGCTGCTGGCCGACCCGCACCGCGGCGTGCGCGAGGTCGAGCGGGAGCTGCGCACCGGCGCGGG